>JALXER010000197.1 GCA_027069385.1 Paracoccaceae bacterium | reverse complement strand
TCGGGCAATGCAGGGCCGCTGGGGGCCGAGCCGCTGGCCATGGCCTATGCCGGTCACCAGTTTGGCGGCTTTGTGCCGCAACTGGGTGACGGGCGCGCGCTGCTGCTCGGAGAGGTGGTTTCGCCGCAGGACGGGCAGCGCTATGATATCCAGCTAAAAGGCAGCGGCCGCACGGCATTTTCGCGTGGCGGTGACGGGCGGGCCACGCTGGGCGCGGTGCTGCGCGAGTATCTGGTTTCCGAGGCCATGGCGGCGCTGGGCATCCCGACGACGCGCAGTCTGGCCGTGGTCACCACCGGCGAGGTTGTTCCGCGTGACCGCCCCGAACCCGGCGCTGTCCTGACCCGTGTTGCGGCCAGCCATATCCGGGTAGGCACCTTTCAGTACCACTTTTACCGGCGCGACACCAAGGCGCTGCAAACCCTGACCGATTATGTGATTGCGCGCCACTATCCCGAGGCAAAATCGCCGCTCGATCTGCTGGAACAGGTCATGCAACGGCAGGCCGAACTGGTGGCGCGCTGGATGGGCGTCGGATTTATTCACGGGGTGATGAATACCGACAATATGGCGATTTCGGGCGAGACCATCGATTATGGTCCCTGCGCCTTTATGGATAGCTACCACCCCGACAAGGTGTTCAGCTCTATCGACCGGCAAGGGCGTTATGCCTTTGCCATGCAGCCAAAGCTGGCGCATTGGAACCTGGCGCAACTGGCGGGCACGCTTGTGCCGCTGGTCAAGGACAGCGCGGCGCTGCAAGCGGTGCTGGACGGGTTCGAAGCGATGTTTCTGCGCGCCTATCTGGCGGTGTTTGGCGACAAGCTGGGCGGTCGGGCGGATACGGGGCTGATCGAGGATATCCTGTCGCTGATGGCGGCAAACGAGGTGGATTTCACCTTGTTTTTCAGCCACCTGACCGATGCGGCAGAGCGCGGGGATTTTCAAGCCCTTCGTGCGTTGTTTCAGGATCAGGGCGCGATCGATGCGTGGTTGGGGCGCTGGGGGCAGGGCGATAGCGCGATCATGCGTCGGGCCAATCCGGCCTATATTGCCCGCAACCATCAGGTCGAAGCCGCGATTGAGGCGGCCAATACGGGCGATTTCGAACCGTTCGAAGCGCTGCATCACGTGCTGAAAACCCCGTTTACCCGTCAGGACGGCGCGCAAGCTTACGCCCGCCCGCCCAAGGCTGACGAGGTTGTCCACGCGACGTTCTGCGGCACTTGAAGGGCGGGGCTCTCCCGCCCGTCGTCGGCAGGATTGCGGACGCAATCCACCTCCTCCCGTTGGGCCGGGCGCCTCGCCTTCGGCTCGGCGCGGGCAGGCGGGCAAGTTGGCCCTTTTATTCCGGCCGCTTGCGGGGTAGGTAACGCGGGCAAGACCCCACCAATCGGAGAAACAAAATGGGTTATCGAATCGTTGTTGTTGGTGCCACGGGCAATGTGGGCCGCGAAATGCTGAACATTCTGGACGAGCGGGAATTCCCCGTAGACGAGATTGCCGTGCTGGCAAGCCGTCGTTCGCTGGGCACGGAATGCACCTTTGGCGAGCGGACCCTGAAGACCGACGATCTGGACAAGTTCGATTTCACCGGTTGGGATATTGCGCTATTCGCCATCGGCTCGGATGCCACGGCCAAATACGCGCCGATTGCCGCCAAGGCGGGCTGTGTGGTGATCGACAATTCGTCGCTGTACCGTTATGACCCGCGGGTGCCGCTGATCGTGCCCGAGGTGAACCCCGATGCGGTGATGGATTACGCCAACAAGAACATCATCGCCAACCCGAACTGTTCGACCGCGCAAATGGTGGTGGCGTTAAAGCCGCTGCACGACCGGGCCACAATCAAACGGGTGGTGGTTTCGACCTATCAGTCGGTCTCGGGCGGGGGCAAGGCGGCGATGGATGAGCTATGGTCGCAGACCAAGGGCATGTATGTGCCGGGACAAGAGGTAGAGGCCAAGGTTTTTACCAAGCAGATCGCCTTTAACGTCATCCCGCATATCGACAAATTCCTGGATAGCGGCGAGACCAAGGAAGAATGGAAAATGGTCGCCGAGACCAAAAAGATCGTCGATCCGGCAATCAAGGTTACCGCAACCTGCGTGCGGGTGCCGGTGTTTGTCGGCCATGCCGAAGCGGTCAATATTGAATTCGAGGATTATCTGGACGAGGACGAGGCCCGCGATATCCTGCGTGAATCCCCCGGTATTCTGGTGGTCGATAAGCGCGAGGATGGCGGCTATACCACGCCGGTCGAATGTGTGGGCGACTATGCCACCTATATCAGCCGCATCCGGCAGGATACCACCATCGACAACGGCCTGAACCTGTGGTGCGTGTCGGACAACCTGCGCAAAGGCGCCGCGCTGAACGCGGTGCAAATTGCCGAGCTTCTGGGCCGGCGGGTGCTGAAAAAGGGGTAATCCCTGCTTTGAAAACTAAGCGTGGCCGCGCAAAGAATACGCGCGGCCATGTTGGGTCAGCAAGACGGGGTTGGCCCGATGGCGCGGGTGTTGTTTGTCGCGCAGGACTTGCTGGTCAATGCCAGCGCCAGCACCGCGACAATCACCAGCGGGATCAACCACGCGCCGGACCCGCCCATGCGGGCAGGCGCTTCGATGGTGGTAACCTCTGGGGCAGTGTAGACCAGATTTCCGGCCTGAAGCGCAGACGCGCTTAGGGTGATCAATGCGGCGGCAAGAAATTTTTCATAAGAATAACCTTTTAAATGTTCATCGGTTATTCAAAATTATCAGAATTTGCCGTGAATATCGAAAGCTTTATTTGCGATTCCCCAAGTATATTTTCCAAGGAATCGCTTTCGGGATACGTCTGCTATGCCGCGACCAGTTGAGCCATGCCGTATTCGCCCTCGACCGCGTCAACAAGCACGGCGTTCGAGACTTCGCGCAGGCGGTTGGCAAAGGCAAGGCGCCAGTCGGTGTCTTCGGTGCCCAGCAGCTCGGCCACGGCGATGTCCGGTGTCCATGCATCGCAAGAGGTCAGGAAAACGGTTTTGCCACTGGCAATATCGGTGGCGGCGACAACTTTGGTCAAGGTGGGGGTGGTCATGGGGTGCTCCTGTGATTGGCTTGGGTCGAGTATAGGAAAATATTCCTGTAATTGTCTATATCTCCGCGAAAATAAGGATAATGTCCCGCGTAACGACGGCAGATCGGGCCATGATTCCAATTTGACGCGTAAGCGCAAACCGGCTTCGCTTTGTCAACGCGGTCATGGAACGGGGTTCCGCCGGTCTCGGGGGAAAATATGGAAAGGCGCGCGGGAATCGTGTTAGGCTCGGCCAGAATCATTTTGCAAAAAGGAAAGATTGAATGCGCAGATTTTTTTCGTCTCTGGCCGTTGCCGCGGCACTTGTCACCGGAGTAAGCCTGCCCGTTGCAGCGCAGCAACTGACCGTTGAACTGAACAAGCTTGAAGACGTCGAGGGCGGTTGCCAGACGTTTTTTCTGTTTCGCAACGAAACCGGCCAAAGCTTTGAAAGCTTTGAAATGTCGCTGGCGATTCTGACGGCTGACGGGATTATCGACCGGTTGCTGACCATTGATGCCTCTCCTATTCCGGCCGGTCGCACCACGCTGAAACTGTTCGAAATTCCCGATATGCAATGCACCCGCATCGGCGAGGTTCTGTTGCACGATATCGGTTCATGCCGCCCGCAAAACGGCGCGGAAATGGACTGTTTCAGCATTCTTGGCCTGACCTCGCGCGCTTCGGCGCAACTGGTCAAATAGAGGTCCGGGATGGTTGAATTTGTAACCGGGTTGTTCAAGGCCGGGGGGCCGGTTGTTTATGTGCTGGCGGCGCTTAGCGTGATCAGCCTGCTGATCATCGCGGTGAAACTGATGCAGTTTGTCGGGGTGCTGGGCGGGCGCAAGCGCATCGATCTGGCACTGGCGCAGGTGCAGGCGCGCGACAACCGCGCCGCGCTGGGGACGCTCAAGATGGGGTCGCCGACCGAACGGGTGCTGGCCTATGCGATTGGCGCGGTGCAAAACCGCATGCCCCAGAACGTGCTGGAGGCCGAGGTAGAGCGGCGCGGCAATGCCGAGGTGGAAATTCTAAGCCGGTTCATTCGGGTGTTGGAGGTCATCGCGCTGATCTCTCCGTTGCTGGGTCTGCTGGGCACGGTGCTGGGGATGATCCAGTCGTTTCAGGAGTTGGAACTGGCCGAGGGCGCGGCGAATGCATCCATTCTGGCGGGCGGGATCTGGCAAGCGCTGCTGACCACGGCAATCGGCTTGGTGGTGGCGATTCCGGCGGCCATTGCGGCCAGCCTGTTTTCGGCCACTATCGAGCGGGTGGCGCACCGGATCGAAACCTCGGTCGGGCGGTTGTATCTGGTGGTCAACGCCCCGCAAAGCCCATGAAGCTGAAACGCCGTAAACGCAATGGCACACTGATCACCATGACTCCGCTGGTGGATGTCATGCTGATCCTGCTGGTGTTTTTTATGGTGACCTCGTCCTATCTGGATCTGAACATGATTCCGATGGTGGATCGGGGCGAGGACGTGCAGAACCCGACCCAAAGTCAGGGCAATGTCGGCGCTACGCTGCTGATCCGCATCGGCTCGGACGGGCAGGCGCGGTTTCGCGGGCAACCGTTGGGCGTGGCTGCACTGGCGGCGGCCATGCAGGAAACGCCCGATGCGCGGGTGCTGATCCTGCCCTCGGGTTTTGCCGATGTGCAGGCGCTGGTCGGGGTGATTGAACTGGCCACGGCGGCGGGGGTGACCAACCTGCGGGTGGTCCGGCTGGAAGGGGCGGGCGGATGAAGCTAAAGCGCCGCGAACGCCCCGCCCCGCAGGAAACCATCGTCTCGTTGATCGATGTGGTGTTCTTTTTGCTGGTGTTTTTCATGATGGTGGGCCGGATGGATGCGACCTCGCCTTTCGAGGTGTCGCCACCGGTTTCAAGCGCGGGTGAGGACATGCCCGCAGGCGGCAGCACCGTGTCGGTAGGGCTGGACGGGCAATTGGCGCTGGACGGGTTTGAAATGGATACCGAAGCGCTGGTGGACCGGCTGGCCGCGCAAGTGGCGCAGAACCCCGATTTGTTCTTGCGGATCAATGCTCATGGTCAGGCGCGGCTGCAAAAACTGCTGCCGCTGGTGACCCGGCTAGAAGGGCTGGGGATCAAGGACGTGGTGCTGGTCGTCACCCCGAACCCCTCATGAGGGGGGTTGCGCTCTGGTCGGTGGGGCTGCTGGTCTCGGTCGGGCTGCACGCGGCGCTGTTCGCGGCGCTGGCCTTTGCCACCCGACCCGAGCCGCTGGACGTAGAGCCGCAGCAATCCGGCCGCATCCGCATGGAATCCTATGAGGTCAGCGAGACCGAGGCCAAGGCGCAGGACACAGCGGGTGAACAGGCCGCCGAGCAATCCCCCGACAGCCAACCGGTGGCGCAAGGGCCGGTGCGCAGTCAGGTTGCGCTGCCGGTGCAGGCCGACGCGCCCGCGCAAGTGGCGCAGGCGACGACGGGGCAGGTGGTTTCTGCCACGCCGCCCGCGCAAGACCACCCCGAGGCGCTGGCCGCGAACGGGGCACAAGTTCAGGCGCTCCGCCCCGAACCGACCGTGATCAGCCCGCAGGAAAGCGATGAAACCGTGATTGCAGCCGAACGGCCGAGCGGCGCGCCGGTGCTGGCGCTCTATGCGCAAGGCGCGGTGCTGGCTGCCGGTGCTTCGGGGGGGCAGGCGGTGCAAGCCATGGTCGCCGACGCGCAGCCCG
>JALXER010000196.1 GCA_027069385.1 Paracoccaceae bacterium | reverse complement strand
CGCGGCATAGGCGGCGTCAGGCACTGTTTCGCAAACGGTGCTGATAGTCATGCGCCCGCCAGTTGCTTCGCGCCAGCCACTGGGGTTCGGGTTGGCGGTCGGCATGCGCGGCGGGTATCTGCACCTCGTCAAACCCCGAGCGGCGCAACATGGCGTACTGGTCCGCCAGCAGCGGCCCGCTGGCGCGCAACCGGCCCTGAAACCCGAGCGCGCGCAACCGTCGCGCCAGCGAAAAGCCGCGCCCGTCGGCAAAGCCGGGAAAGGTGATGCGGATCAGGTCGATCTGGTCGATCCACTCGGTCAGCCCGTCAACATCCGCATCATTGGGCAGGTCGAGCGCCAGCGCCGCCTGTTGCAGGCCGGTCAGGCTGCCAAGCGCGCTTGGCGGGTGAAAACCGGCGCTCCAGTCCTCGGGGGCAAACCCGTCATCATTGACGATCACCGTATCCTGTGCAGGGCGGGTCAGATGGATGCCGCATTCGGTTTTGGCCGCACCCTGCCAGCGCCCCGAGCGCGCATCGCCGCCCGTCGCCGGTTGGGTTGTGCAGGGCGCGCACCCGATAGAAGGATAGCCCTTTTGCACCAGCGGGTGGCGCGGCAGGTTGTACTTGTCCATATAGGCCGCGATGTCCGCAGGCTGCCAAAGCGCCAGCGGGTTGATGCGCAACCGGTGCTGCGCATCCAGCTCGAAATGCTCCATTCGGGCGCGCGCGCCGTTCTGAAAGCGTTTGCGACCGGTAACCCAGCCCGAAAACCCTTTAAGGGCGCGGGCCAGCGGCTCGACCTTGCGCAGGGTGCAGCAGGCATCAGGGTCGGCGCGGTGCAACAGGTTGTCGGCGTCGCGCTGCACCAGATCGGCCCGCAAGGGGGTAATCCGGCGAATATTGCCAAGGCCCAGATCGCGGGCCAGTTGGCGTTGATAGGCAAGGGTTTGGGCAAACAGCATTTCGGTGTCGATAAACAGCACCGGAAAATCCGGGTCAATGCGCGAAACCAGATGTAGCAGCACCACCGATTCGGCCCCGAAAGACGATACCAGCGCCAGCGGGCCATAGCTTGGATCGGCAAGGGTGGTTTGCAACAGGCTAAAGGTATCCAGCGATCGGGCGCTGTGGTTCAAGCGTGCAATCGGGTCGGGAAAGGGGGCGGCAAAGGTCATGGGGTCGGTTCCTTCGGGGGGTAAATGGCGGCCTTGAACGGGGCGTGGCCAAGGCGGGCAAGGGTGGCCTGAAAGGGTTCATCGGGCGACAGGCGCAGGGTCAGATAGGCGCGGATCAGGCGCTCTATCGCGTTGACAATTTCGTCAGCCCCAAAGCCCGGGCCGATGATTTTGCCAATCGCGGCGCTTCGGGTCGGGTCGCCGCCAAGGGTGATCTGATAGCTTTCAACCCCGCGCTTTTCCAACCCCAGAATACCGATATGGCCCACATGGTGATGCCCGCACGCATTGATACAGCCCGATATCTTCAGGCTTAGCAGGCCGATTTTTCGGGTCAGGCTCAGGGCCTCTATCCGCGCGGCAATCGCTTTGGCAACGGGGGTAGAACGCGCGGTTGCAAGGTCGCAATAATCCATGCCCGGGCAGGCGATCAGGTCGGTAATCAGCCCCGCATTGGCCGTGGCCAGACCGGCCGATTGCAAGGCCTGATAGACCGCCGGCAGGTCGCCCTTATGCACATGGGGCAGGATGATGTTCTGTTCATGGCTGACGCGCAATTCGTCATGGCTCCAGCGTTTTGCAATCAGGGCAAGGGCGCGCATTTGCCCGACCTCCATATCGCCCGGCGTCTTGCCCGGGGATTTCAGCGAGACCGAAACGATGGTATAATCCGCCTGTTTATGGGCGCGCAGGTTGGTTTCGCAAAACTGCCGGAAGGCGGGGTCTTGCGCGCGCTGGTCGATATAGGGCTGGATGGGCGCGCGTTTGTAGGCGGGCGGCTGAAAACCGGCTTCGATGCGGGCCAGAACCTCCTGATCGGCCCCGTCAAAACGCGGCTGCTGTCGGGCAAAGCTGGAATTGACGCGTTGGCGCAACGCCGCTATCCCGTTTTCCAGCAGGGTGATCTTGATCCGCGCCTTGTACTTGTTATCGCGTCGGCCGATTTCGTTATAGACCTGAAGAATGGCTTCGAGATAGGGCAGCAGGTCGGCTTGGGGCAGGAACTTGCGCAACACCTGCCCGATCACCGGCGTGCGCCCCAGCCCGCCCCCGACCGAGACCTCATAGCCCGGCGTGCCATGGTCGCTTTGCACCAGAGTCAGGCCGATATCGTGAAACCGTGTCACCGCGCGGTCGGCGGGGCTGCCGGTAACGGCGATTTTGAACTTGCGCGGCAGAAAGGCGAATTCCGGATGGTCGGTGGACCATTGGCGCACCAGTTCGGCGGTCGGGCGCGGGTCGGCCAGTTCATCCGCCGAGGCACCGGCCAGATGGTCGGCCGTAACCGCGCGGATGCACGACCCCGAGGTCTGCACCGCGTGCATATCCATCGCCGCCAGCGCATCCAGAATATCGGGAACATCGACCAGCGCGGGCCAGTGCAACTGCACATTCTGGCGCGTGGTGAAATGCACATAGCCCCTGTCCCAGCGCTCGGCAATATCGGCCAGCGCCAGCATCTGGCGGCTGTTAAGGGTGCCATAGGGAATGGCAATGCGCATCATATAGCCGTGCAAAAGCAGGTACAGCCCGTTCATCAGACGCAGGGGCCGGAATTCTTCTTCGGTCAGCGCACCATCAATCCGCCGCTGCACCTGATCGCGGAATTGCTGCGCGCGGGTGGCGACGAAATGCCGGTCAAATTCGGAATAGGCGTACATGTGCCCCCCCTCTCAGGCCGCGGCGTTTTGGCGGTTAAGGTTACGGTTGGTCGGTCCGGTGATGCGAAAAACCTCGCGGAAATGCAGTGGCATGCCGGTGGCGGAAACATCGACCAAATACGGCCCGACCACCATAGGATCCTGCGCGACCACCTGCGCCAGAACGGCGTGCGCCGCCGTTTGACTGTCAAACCGGACGGCGTGCCGGATGTCGGCGCTCCAAGTGCGATTGCCGGTCATGAAAACCACCTTGCCGCTAAGCAGATCATTGGCGGTAACTACTTGGAATTGGTCTGGGCTTTGCATGGCTTTCCTCGACTGGTTGCGTAGAGGGAAAATAGAATGATGTTCTGATGGAAGGCAATAACACTACTTGAAAAAGCATTCTGTTCTGATGTAGGCCAGTCTTGTTGGGAAATATTCCTGCGTCCACAATTTCAGGTGAACGCCGGCCCCGATTTCGGGCCAGCGTCGGAAAACGGGGGTAGAACAGGGGTTGCCCTAACTGTCCCAGATTGCGCCGAATGCGGGAATACCGGCGGTTTCCACGTCATGCACCACCTTGCGGGTCAAGCGCTGGTTAGAGATGCAGATCACCGCTTCGGCACCGGACTGGCCTACGGCGCGCAGGGCCAGTTCGGACAGGTCGGGCTTGCCGTGGCGGTCGGTGTCCCAGATAAGCGGGTCGGTGCTATGGGCCAGAATCTCGTCCACCAGTGCGTCGCCATAGGTCTTGCGCGGGCTGCGGGTGGCCCAGATCAGCCTGAACGGCACCGCGCCTTTCAGCAGATGCGGCAAGACCGGCCCGATGCCGCTGCCCGTCGCCACATAAACCACCGATTTGAACAGGGTCTCGATGCGCGCCACCCCCGAGGTGGTGATACCCTTGACCCAGACATGGCTGGGCGGCGTATCGATCAGCGCGCCGGTCCAGTCGCCCGCGCGGCTGACCACCAGCCGAAAACCGGGCTGTTCAGGGTGGGGGATATTGGCAAAAGCGTGCCATTCCAGCAGTGGATTTAGCGAAATGGTATTGGACGAACCCGCAAACGCGTTATCGCCATAGTCGAATTTCAGCACCACCACATGGTCCGAGGGCTTGCTTGCCTTGACCGGCACCCGTTTCAGGCTAAGCCATGGCGAGAGGATCGACAGGCTGATCACCCCCAGCGCCCAGACCGGCGGCGCGCTTGCCCATGCCTGACCCTGATCATGCAGGAATGACAGGGTTTGCACCCAGAACAACGCCAGCGCGGCCCAACCGGCAAACCGGTGGGTGCGCTCGAACAGGTCGTGATGGCGGGCGCGGATCGGGCCAAGCGCCGTCCCGATCATCAGGGCCAGCAGGCCAAGCAGCGTGGCGGTGCTGGCTATGGTCAGGGGTGACGAATTGCCGTTTTGCACGATGGCGACCATCAGCAGCACAAACCAGGCAGCCCCCGCCACATTCGCGCCCGAATGGATACCGCCAAAGTGAAACACCTTGCCCGCCCCCCATCTAAACCAGAGCGGCCAGGATGTCGGAATGCGGGTTGCCAGCCAGAACAGCAGGTTTACCAGCCGTTGCTGGCGCATCAGGATGCCAAGGGTCAGGTTGCCCAGCGCCATATTGGCAATGGCAGGCAGGTGCCATTGGCCTGCCTGCAGCCAGCATCCGTTTTGAATGCCGATGGCCAGAACGCCCAGGTTTACCAGCGCGACCAGCGCGGCCAGTCGCCGGTATTCCATAAAACGCGGGTGGCGGGTGATGCGGCGCAGGCCGTTGCGCGGGCGTGGCGGCGGTGTTGCAACGATGCTCATTGGGCGGCCTCTGCGGCGGTCAGGTGGTCGCGGGCCAAGGCCATCAGCGCGGCTTTGTCGATCTTGCCGCGCTCGGTGCGGGGCAGTTCGGGCAGCGCAAATACCTGACGGGGAACGGCGTAATAGGGCAGCGCCTTTGCGACGCTTTCGCGGGCCGCTGCCGGGTCGATCTGCGGGCTGACAAACCCGACCAGCGTCGTGTTGTCCAGTTTCAGCGCCACGGCGCGGATGCAGCCGGGGGTCGATTCCATCGCGCCGGACACGGCATCCAGTTCAACCCGAAACCCCCTGATCTTGACCTGATCATCGACGCGCCCGTGATGGATCAACTGCCCGTCGGTGGTCCAGCTGCCCAGATCGCGGGTGCGAAACATCTTGCCGCGCCCCAGAAACGGATCGTCGCGGTATCGTGCCTTTGTCAACTCGGGGTTGGCCAGATATCCGGCCGAGACACAGGCCCCGCCGGCCCACATCTCGCCGATTTCGCCGATGGTCAGCGGGGTCAGATCGTCACCCAGAATATAGACCGTATTATTGGGGGTTGGGCGACCGATGGTCAGCAGCTCGTCATCGGGGCGGAATGGATCGGCCGTGTTGACGATGGTGGTTTCGGTCGGGCCACAAGCGTTGAAAAAGCGGGCGCGTTCTGCCCATGTCTCGGCCAGATCACGCGGGCATGGCTCTCCGGCGACGGCGACGGTTTCGATCTGCGGGCAGGAATCGGGGTCGATGGTGGACAGGATGGAGGGGGTGGCAATGACGATATGGGCCTGCGCCACGGTCTGCGCGATATCCTTGCCACGGATCAGCAGCGTAGCCCCGTTGGCCAGCGCGCCCAGCATCTCCCATGCGGCCATGTCAAAGGCGATTGACAGGATCTGCGCCACGGTTTTGCCGGGGCGCATGCCCAGATTGCCCGGTGCGGTCAGCAGCACATTGGCCAGATTGGCATGGGTGACGATCACCCCGTTCGGGGTGCCGGTGGTGCCCGAAGTAAACAGAATAAAGGCCGGATCATCGGGACCGGCCAGCGCGGGGCCGGTGGCTTGGGTTCTGGATGGCGGCGTGTGCAGGTCGATCGGGGTCACGTCGCCCAGCCCGTCAGGCAGGCCTGCAACCAGTTCGGGCAGGGTCAGCACGGTTTTGCAGCCCGAAACCTGTGCGATATGGGTCAGGGT
>JALXER010000195.1 GCA_027069385.1 Paracoccaceae bacterium | reverse complement strand
GCCCCTGTGGCCACCCTTGGCGCCAACGGCTATGCCTTGCGCCTGTGGTCCGACCAGCCCGGCCTGCAGCTTTATACCGGCGCGCACCTGCCCACGCCCAACTCGGCCCTTTGTCTGGAGCCCCAAGCCCCGCCAAACGCCTTGAACCATCCCGCCTTTCCCCCCATAATCGCCACACCCGGGCAGCCCTACCGGCAAATGCTGCGGGTCGAAATCCGCAAGGTTCCGTGATGAAAAAACTTCTGCTTTTGCTGGCTCTCGCCAGCCCCGCCCATGCCGGCCCGCTGCCGCAGGCCGATGCGCAGTTTACCACATATCCTGCCGATCAGGTCGCCCTCGGGCAGTTGCTGTTTTATGATCCGGTGCTAAGCGGCAGCCAAAAGGTTGCCTGCGCCACCTGCCACCACCCGCGCTTTGGCACCTCGGACGGGGTGTCGCTGGGGCTTGGCGATGGCGGCATCGGGCTGGGGCCGGCGCGGCGGACAGACCCTGCCAACCTGCCGCCCCGCCGCGTGGCCCGCAATGCGCCCGCGTTGTTCAACCTTGGCGCGGCCGAGTTCGCCTCGCTATTCCATGATGGCCGGTTAGAAGCCGACCCGAGCCAGCCGGGCGGCATCCGCACCCCGATGGGGGCTGAAATGGTGTCAGGGTTCGACAGCCCGCTGGCCGCGCAAGCCATGTTTCCGGTGCTGGCGGGCGATGAAATGGCGGGGCATTACGGCGAAAACGATGTATCCCGCGCCGTCAGCCAGGGGCTGATTACTGTTGAGGGCGGCGCGTGGGCGATCATCGCCGCACGGGTGGCCGCGATCCCCGAATATCGCGCCCGCTTCAACGCGGTGATTGGCGATGCCCCGATCCGCTTTACCGATATTGCCAACGCCATCGCCGCCTTTACCGCGACCGAGTGGCGCGCCGATAACAGCCCGTTTGACCAATACCTGCGCGACCAAACCTCGCTGCCCGATGCCGCCATGCGCGGCCTTGCGCTGTTTTACGGCAAAGCGGGGTGTGACAGTTGCCATAGCGGCCAGTTCCAGACCGACCAGCGCTTCCACGCCATTGCCATGCCCCAATTCGGCCCCGGAAAGGCAGCGGAATTCGAGGACCATCACCGCGACACAGGCCGGATGCGCGTTACCGGCGACCCTGCCGATGCCTACCGCTTCCGCACCCCGAGCCTGCGCAACATCACCCTGACCGCGCCCTATGGCCATGACGGTGCCTATGCCAGCCTAGAGGCGATGATCCGCCACCATCTGAACCCCGTCAAAGCCCTGAACGCCTATGATATTTCCCAAGCCCTTCTGCCACCCCTGTCCAACTCCCCCGATACATGGGTGCTAGACCGCCCCGCCGAAATGCAAGCCATTGCCACTGCCAACGAACTTGTCCCGCAGGTGCTAAGCGACACCGAAATTGCCGACCTTCTGGCCTTTTTGCAAACTCTGGAAGACCCCGCCTCCCGCCTCGGCATCCCCGAAACCATCCCCAGTGGCCTGCCGGTGCCGTTTTGATGTATCTGAACCAATGGTAGAATTTAGATTTTGAACTTCTCTTTATGAAGATGAACCTCTATCATAATTGGGCGTAATTTCAGGAGTAGTTAATTTGTTTGTATATATCAGAAAGATATCTATCAAAAATTTTCGCTCAATTTCGTCAATCGCTATAGATGCATCTTCCATGACCATTCTTGTCGGCAAGAATGATAGTGGAAAATCAAACATATTGCGTGCACTGAATCTATTTTTCAATGGGCAAACAAACCACGGGACCGCGTTTAGTTTTGCTGAGGACTACAATTTCTTTGCGCCCAAGCGTAAAGGAAAAGCCGATGAGATCTTAGTAGAACTGGAAATTAATCTTCCGGAAAGCTATCACGGGACAAATGGGCAGCTAATTGTTTGGAAAAAAGTTTGGCGTAGTGGGGGCTTGCACGGGGACAAAAACAATTATCACGGGATTCGCTTGACTGAATCGAAACGTGGGGCCAAGCGGCAAAAAAAATTGACATCCCGCCAATGTCAAATGCTCATGCGCTTTTGCGGCAGATCTCTTTTGAGTACATCCCCGCGGTGAGAGGCCCAATCTACTTTGACGACCTGCAGGGAAGGATTTATAAAACAGTTTCTCAGGTTGCCGCACAGTCCTTTCGGGAAACAAGCTCAACATTCGAGCAATCGATAGGTGAGCATCTTGAGGATTTGACCAAGGGAATAAACCGCGCTCTTGGCATCGATACCAAATTGGCACTCCCCCGGGATTTAAGCCATATTTTCGAGCGGCTGGATTTTTTGAGTGGCGAGAAAAATATTTCACTCGAAAATCGAGGAGATGGAATAAAGGCGCGCCATGTCCCACAAATTCTTAAATTCATGGCTGATAAGCAAAAGATGCTTCAGGTAAAGGGGACGGCCCCCTTTTCATATATTTGGGGATATGAAGAACCCGAAAACAATCTTGAATTCGGGAGCGCCATCAAACTCGCAGATGAATTGCGGGAGGTTTCTAAAAAGGGGCCGGCACAGGTGTTCCTGACGACCCACTCGCCTGCGTTTTATGATTTGAAGAAGCAACATGGCAAAACCCGTTTGTATCAGGTTTACCGTGCCTCGGAAGAGGTTGGCACGAAAACAAACACCCAAACAGATGGTCTTGATAGCTCTCTCGGGACATTGGCCGTGTTGGCGCCGCGTATGCAAGAAGCGATTGAGGAGATTCGTAAACGGGATGAAGCCACGAAACTGGTTGAGGAACAGGCGAAAAGAGAAACCAATATTGTTTATGTTGAAGGTGAAAGTGACAAGGTCATTCTTGAGCGGGCGTTGGCGCTCTTTTTTCCGGCTGTGAAAGATAAAATCCATTTCGATACGAAATCGGAAGGGGCTGGGCATTCCTATGTTTTGGATATGCTATCTGCATGGCGCTCGCATCAAAAGCACCATCCTGAAATGAACAAAGCTGCGGGCATTGTTGACGGGGATGCCAACAATGACAAAGAAGATTTTAATAAAATTCCGGATAATATTAAATCTGCCAAATGCTTTTGCTACCCGAAGGCTGCACCTATTCGAGCCGCTTTGGCGAAGGGATTTAAGGTCGTGAACGACCTAGAGTCGATATACCCCGCCGAAATTTGGAAGTGGGCTAATGTCAATGGATGGCTTGAATGCCGCAAAAAAAAGGATATCTACCCACAAGCCGCAATTGACAACCTTCTAGATGGAGTGCCCCTTCAAGAAGATTTGATAGATGATCGTTGGGCGGTCTATGTTGAATGCAAATTTAAATATGATAAAAAAATAACTTGTGCGAACCAAATTTCTGAAAAACCGAATGACGAAGTTGAAGAAATTTTGGCGGCATTGCGGCCATTCATAAAAACGATTTTGCAATACCTAAAGGTTGAGATTGAATAAAGGGCAGGCAGCACGGGCTACAGTGGGGTCATATCCAGTCGGTTTCTATTCGGCGTCACCCGCACAATCCGGTCGGTGCCGACCGCTTGCCATTCGCTTTGCGTGCCATCGGGCCAACGCACCCTGATCTGCACCGTTTCAGCCGCGCCCAGCCCGAAATGCTGCATGGTGGCGCTGCCGCTGGCATGGCCGCCGCCCACCGTCAGTTCACGGGTCCAGTTGCGGGTGCCATCGGTGATTTCGATGAACGCGCCGATGGCGTTGACGTTCGGGGTGGGCTGGTGCAGGTCCAGCAACAGCCAATGGCCCGCGCCTGCTGTGGTGTTCTGGTAGACCCGCAGCGGTGCCATGCGGTTCACCACTACGATATCGGGCAAGCCGTCAAGGTTGAGGTCCTCAAACGCCGCGCCGCGCCCGCGTGCCATATCGGCCAAGCCCGCCTCTAGCCCCATCTCGACAAAGCGGCCATCGGGGTGCTGGATCAGCAGGTTATTGGGGTCTTGCATGGCCAGCCCGGGCATTTCCTGCACGTTGCCCTTGGCAATAAACACATCGTCCAGCCCGTCATTCTGCGCATCGCCAAAGGCGATCTGCCAACCGGTCGAGGGCCGCCCGTCGCCGCCGGTATACGGGCGCTGCGCGGTGGTGCCGCGGGCATAGGTGGCATCGGCATAGCTGGGCGTGTCGCCTGATTCGAGCGTCTGCAAATGCTGGTCGCCCATGCTCGACAAAAACACCTCGGCCCGCCCGTCGCCATCTAGGTCGCGGCTGGCAATGCCCATGCCCCACAGGTGAAAGGGCCGCCAGCCCCCGGCCTTGGTATAAAGGCGGGGGTGGGGCTCCATGGCCCACATCTGCTCGGCCCCGCCCGATGGGTAATAGTGCCGGTCATTGCTGACGCGCAAATCGGCGCGGCCCCTTTGGCCCCAATCGGTGAACAGCATCGAGAGCGCACAAAAGCCGGGGTCAAGCGGGGCAGGCGGGCCATAGCGGACCCCCTCGGGGCGATACAGATAATTGTGGTCACAAGTGCCAAACGGGCCGTCGGGGTTGGTGCGGTCCACATAGTTGCCAAAGGCCAGCGTCGGCAGGGTGTTGCCCGACTCCCATGTGGCGGAAAAGGCGGTGGTCCAGCGGGTGCCACTGGTAAAGCCAAGCCCGGTAAACGGGGTAAAAGAGCAATTCGGCCCGCCCTTTAGCAACAGGTTTTCGCCCACCCGCAGCACCGCAAGGTCCATGAAGCCGTCGCTGTCGATATCCAGCGGATAGGCCCCGATTACGCCGGTCATGTCCGGCAGGGGCGCCTGCGCAAATGCCAGCGTCGCCCCGCGCGCGGGCGTGGTGTTTTGCAACAGCATTGCGGGGCTTTCGCCACCCGCCACAAACAGGTCGGGCAGCCTGTCCTGATTGCAGTCAAACACCGCGACACCGCCGCCGACGAAATACTCCCAGCCGCCGGTATACTGATGCGCGGGCACGTCAACCGGCGTGAATAGCGGCTGCGCCACAACCGGCGCGGCCCATAAAAACGCGATACCAATCCTAGCCCACATTCTTGCCGATCTCCTGCACTGAAATATCCGAGACCCCTTCCATGGCATAGGCCGCCGCCCCCTTGGCCCACATCAGATCGCCCCATTTGTGAATGCGGATATCGGGCAGGGGCGCATCGATCTGCAACACGCTGGTTTTCACCGCGTCCAGCACCTCTTGCGCATAAAAATAGTCGAACTGCATGCGCTCTCCGGACAGGATGATCAGCTTGGGATCGAAAATATTGATGATATTGGCCAGCCCCAGCGCAAACATCCGGCTGGCGCGATGAAAGATAGAGCGGGCGGTTTCGTTGCCGCCCTTGGCTGCCTGAAACAGCGCGTCAAGCTGCCCGTGCGGTGCATCGGGCAGGTTCAATGTGCCCGCCTCGCGCAGCAGGGCGTAATCGGCGACATAGGCTTCCAGGCAACCCCGCTGCCCGCAGCGGCACAAGGCCCCGTCAAGCTGCACCTTGGTGTGGCCGAACTCGGCCCCGCAGCCCCGCGTGCCCCGATAAATACGGTCATCAATCACAATACCCATGCCCACGCCCTGTTCAATGGTTACGACGATAAAATCGCGCACCCCCTGTCCCTTGCCGAACAACTGTTCGGCCTTGGCAACCAGATTGGCGTCATTGTCGATAAACACCGGCATCGGCAGGATTTCGGCCAGATGGTCGCGCAGGGGCGCGTTACGCTCGGTCAGGGTGGGCGACCAGTAAACCAGCCCGCGCGGTGCATCGACAATCCCCGCCACGCCAAGGCCGACACCCGACAGGGAATCAAGGCTCAGACCGTTGGCGATGCAGGCCTTGGTCAGGGTTTCGTGCAGAAAAGCCACCATTTCGGAGGTGCTGAGGGCCGACCTTGGCATACGGGTTTCGAATTCACCGCGCCCGCGCCCCTCGAAATCCAGAAAGCATAGCGAAACCGCGTGCGAGGCCACCTTGATTCCGGCCAGAATATGCGCATCACCGCGAATTTTCAGCGCAACACGCGGGCGGCCGCGCGGGCTGGAACTGGGCGGGGTTTTGGGGCTGTGTTCCTCGATCAGCCCTTCGTCGAGCAACTCGGCAGTGATGGCGGTAACCGTGGCCGGGCTGCCGGTTATCCGGTCGGCAATGTCGATCCGCGCAATCTGGCCGGCCTTGCGGATAACCGCCAGAACCTGCCGTCGCCCGGCATGGCGCTGCGAGGCAAGCCCGTTGGTGTTCTTGGGTGGAGGTGCCAATAAATACTGCCTTTTTAAGGTTGTTCACCCGCATGATGACCGATGCCGCACCGAAAAACAAGAAAAGTTAAGCCTCGGCTTTGATTTAATTAGACCTTTAAAATAAATATGCTAGAGTAAGATAAGGTTAACAGCGAATCCTGGGGGATTACCTGTGGCCTAACCATCTTTGGGAGGAAAGAAATGAATCTGAAATCACTTATTACGGCCACCGCTATTGGTGCGGCTATGGCCACCAGCGCGCTTGCGCAGACCGTTGGTGTCAGTTGGTCCAACTTTCAGGAAGAACGCTGGAAAACTGACGAAGCGGCAATTGTTGCGGCGCTTGAAGCCGCCGGAATCGACTATATCTCGACCGACGCGCAAAGCTCGTCTTCCAAGCAGCTTTCGGATGTGGAAAGCCTGATTGCACAAGGTGCCGACGCGCTGATCATTCTGGCGCAGGACGCGCAGGCCATCGGCCCCGCGGTTCAGGCTGCGGCGGACGAGGGCATTCCGGTGATTGGCTATGACCGCCTGATCGAGGACCCGCGCGCCTTTTATCTGACCTTTGACAATGTCGAAGTGGGCCGGATGCAGGCCCGCGCCGTGCTGGCCGCCCAGCCGACCGGCAACTATGTGATGATCAAAGGCTCGCCCACCGACCCGAACGCGGATTTCCTGCGTGGCGGTCAACAAGAGGTGCTGCAAGCCGCGATTGACGCGGGCGATATCACCATCGTTGCCGAAGCCTATACCGACGGCTGGTTGCCTGCCAATGCGCAGCGCAACATGGAGCAGATCCTGACCGCGCAAGACAACAAGGTCGATGCGGTTGTGGCCTCCAATGACGGCACCGCCGGTGGTGTTGTGGCTGCGCTGACCGCGCAGGGCATGGAAGGCATTCCGGTATCGGGTCAGGACGGCGACCATGCCGCGCTGAACCGTGTGGCGCTGGGCACGCAAACCGTGTCGGTCTGGAAAGATGCGCGCGCGCTGGGCCGGGCTGCAGGTGAAATCGCTGCGGCGCTGGCGGGCGGAACCGCCATGGCCGACGTGGAAGGTGCAGGCATGTGGACTTCGCCTGCGGGCACTGAAATGACCGCAATCTTTCTGGCCCCTGTGCCGATCACCGCTGACAATCTGGATGTGGTGGTCGATGCGGGCTGGATCTCCAAGGAAGACCTGTGTCAGGGGGTGTCCAACGGACCTTCGCCTTGTAACTAGGGCCTAAGAAACAGGTTCGCTCCGGCTATGGTCGGGGTGAACCCCTATCATCCTTATCTATTGCAGGAATACCCATGAGCGATACGCCTGAAGCGCCGCGCAAATCCCTGATGCAAACGTTGGAGCTGGACACCCGCCTGTTGGGGATGATCGGCGCGTTTATTGTCCTGAGCATTGCGTTCAACCTGCTGACCGACGGGCGGTTTTTAACCCCGCGCAACGTGTTCAACCTGACCATCCAGACGGTTTCGGTGGCGATCATGTCAACCGGCATGGTGTTTGTGATTGTCACCCGCAATATCGACCTGAGTGTTGGCGCGTTGCTGGCCACCTGCTCGGCGGTGATGGCGATGATGCAAACCCAGATCCTGCCCGATATGCTGGGCATTCCGCTGGGCAGCCCGCTGATTGCGCCAATAGCGATTGTGGCGGGGCTGGCTGTGGGCGCGCTGATCGGCGCATTTCAGGGCTATATGATCGGCTATCTTACCATTCCGGCCTTTATCGTTACCCTTGGCGGGTTGCTGGTCTGGCGTAATACCGCGTGGTATATGACCCGTGGCCAGACCATCGGGCCGCTTGACAAGGCGTTTCAGATTTTCGGCGGCACCAACGGTACGCTGGGGGTGTTCTGGTCGTGGCTGCTGGCGGGCCTTGCCGTGGCTTTTGCGCTGTACGGCTTGTGGTCATCGCGGCGAGCCAAGCGCGCGCATGGCTTTCCGGTTAAACCGCTTTGGGCCGAATTTACCATGGCGGGCATTATTGCCGCCGCCATTCTGGGTTTTGTCGGCACGCTGAACGCCTATCAAATCCCCACCCGCCGCCTTGCCCGCCTGTTCGAGACGCGTGGCGAGGTGATGCCCGAGGGCTATACCGAGGCTTACGGCCTGCCGGTCTCGGTGCTGGTGCTGATTATGGTTGCGATACTGATGACCGTGATTGCCACGCGCACCCGCTTGGGGCGCTATATTTTTGCCACCGGCGGCAACCCCGACGCGGCCGAGCTGTCGGGCATCAACACCCGTATGCTGACCGTCAAGGTCTTTGCCCTGATGGGGGCGCTGACGGCGCTTTCCGCCGTGATCGCCTCGGCCCGGCTTACCAACCATTCCAACGATATCGGCGTGCTGGATGAACTGCGGGTGATCGCTGCTGCCGTCATCGGCGGCACCGCGCTTTCGGGCGGGTTCGGCACCATTCGCGGTGCGATTCTGGGCGCGCTGATTATGCAATCGCTGCAATCGGGCATGGCCATGGTCGGGGTGGATGCGCCGTTGCAAAACATCGTGGTGGGCGGTGTGCTGGTGCTGGCGGTCTGGGTGGATATCCTGTACCGCAAGAAAACAGGAGAGCGCCTATGACGACCCCCTTGGTAGACATGCGCGATATTTCGCTGGCTTTTGGCGGCGTCAAGGCGGTGGACAATGTCAGCGTTGACCTGCACGCTGGCGAGGTCGTGGGCCTGCTGGGCCATAACGGTGCGGGCAAATCCACGCTGATCAAGGTGCTTTCGGGCGCTTACCGCGCCGATGCGGGCGAAATCTTTATCGATGGCCAGAAAGCCACCATCGAAAACCCGCGCGATGCGCGCAAATACAACGTCGAAACCATCTATCAGACGCTGGCACTGGCCGATAATCTGGACGCTGCCTCCAACCTGTTTCTGGGGCGCGAGTTGACCACCCGTTCCGGCCTGCTGGATGAAGGCCGGATGGAGGCCGAGGCCCGCAAGATCATGGCCCGACTCAACCCCAATTTCGAGAATTTCGCCGCGCCGGTTTCGGCCCTGTCGGGCGGGCAGCGCCAATCGGTGGCCATTGCCCGCGCGGTCTATTTCAACGCCCGCATTCTGATCATGGACGAACCCACCGCCGCCCTTGGCCCGCAAGAAACCCGGATGGTGGCCGAGTTGATCACCCAGCTTAAATCCGAAGGTATCGGCATTTTTCTGATCAGCCATGATATCCACGACGTGATGACCCTGTGTGACCGCGCATCGGTGATGAAAAACGGCAAGCTTGTGGGCAGCGTCAACGTGGACGAGGTGACGGACGATGACCTGCTCGGCATGATCATCTTGGGCAAACAGCCCGGCGCGAAACCGGCCTGAGCGACTGATTCAGGCTTTTTTAGTGAAAATATAGGTCGTGGCGGGGGGCAGGTTCAGCCATACTTTGGGCAGAGTACGCCATTCCAGCCCGACGCTTTCGCGAACCGAGGGCGCAATCGGCGGCTTGGGACCATAGGTGAATTGCACATACTTGCCGCCCGGGCGCATCAGATCAAAGGCCCCTTGAATGATGTTCTGCTGGATTTCCTCGGGGATGGACAGCAGCGGCAGGCCCGAAATCACCGTGCCGACATTGCTGCGCGGCAGATCGGCCAGATTTTGCGCGTCCATCTGGCGGACATCGCAACCGGGAAACAGTGCTTGCAGGCGGGTGCAGAATTCGGGGTTCATTTCGACGATGCTCAGGTCGGCGGGGGCCACGCCTGCGCCCAGAATGAAGCGGGTAATCGCGCCGGTGCCCGCGCCGATTTCGACCACTTCGCCGGTATCCGCATCGATCTGCGACACCATTTTACGCGCCAGCCCTTTGCTGGACGGGGCGATGGCCGAAATGCGTTTGGGGTTGCGCAGCAACTGGCCAAAAAACAGGCCCAGGTTTCCACTCATGCCTTCTTCTCCGATGTCAGGATTTTCTGAAACTGTCGAGGCTGACAACCTCGGCGTTGCCCTTTGGCTCCGGCTCCGGCTCGGGGGCGGGTTCGGGCGGGGTATCGGTTACGGGCACCGGATCGAACTTTAACCCGAACTCGACCGAGGGGTCCACAAAGGCGCGTAGCGCGTCAAACGGAATGACCATCGGTTCGGGCACGTCGCCGAAATTGAGGGTCACGGTAAAGCGGTCCTCCATCACGGCCAGATTTTCGAACCATTCCTGAATAACCACCGTCATGCCATCGGGGTATTTTTCTTTCATCCACGGAGCAATGTCGACGCCGGGATGCCGGGTGTCAAAGGTGATATAATAGTGATGCTCGCCGGGTAATCCGTTTTCACCGATATCGGCCAGCAGGTCCTTGACCAAGGTCTTGAATGCGCGCTGCATCAGCTGGTTATAGTTGATCTTGTCGCCCATGCGGTCCCCCTATTTTGACACCGGTTCCCTGTCTGCATACCAGATTTAACCCGGGTGAACAGCAAAACGTTGCGCGGTTTGGCAAGATTTTTGCGCGCGCCTGCTCAGGAGGTAACCTGCGGCGGGAAACAGACCTTTTTCAGCCGCTCCAGTCGCGTGTTGAATTCCTGCGCATAGTCGGGGGTGTCGCGCATGCCCCAACCTTCGGTCTGGTCCGCATAGACCACATAGTAATCCCACCAGAACCCGTATTCATCAAAGGTGACACAGTTGCGGGCCTCGAACACCCAGTTGTTGTCGACCAGCCGGAAATCGTCAATGATATATACGTCGCCCTGTTTGGTGGTTTCACGCCGCAACTTGTCCACATAGGCGCCGTAATCGGCCAGATAACTGCAGACTCCCAACGAGGGCGCGCAATCATGCGGGGAATAGCGCACCGCCAGTTGCGCCCCGACCGACGCAAGGATCTGGCTGTGCCGGTTGACCCTTAGCCGGGTGGTATTGCTGGTCCCGTCCAGCGCGGCAAAGGTCTGATCGAACAAAAAGGTGTCGTTGTCCGGCCCCAGATAGGCCATGGTGGTCACCCCGCCGGAACCGTGCGAGACAAAGCCATAGCCCTCGGGCAGGGTGGTCAGGTCAAACTCCTGCGCCTGCGCGGTCGGGGCCAGCATCAAAAAACTGAAAACGAGAAAAAGAATGCGTTGCATGGGGCGTTTCCTTATATATTGTTGGGTTATGATAGCAGCTCCGGGGGCGCGCAAATGCGGCGCAGTCGGTTGATCCGCTCGGTCGAATCGGCGTCGTCACCGGGGGTATCGCGATAGCCCCATAATTCGGTGTCGTCATCAAACATCACCACATAATCGACCCAGAATCCGTATTGGTCAAAGGTGGTGCAGCTTTTGGAGGTCTGCACCCATTGCGCGTCGATCCAGGCATAGACCCTGGCAAAATAGACTCCGTCAACCAGAATGGTAGTGCGGCGCTCCTGATAGATCTTGCCGTCCTGTTCGATGGTATGGCTGCATTCGCCCAGCGAGGGCGCGCAGTCATGCGGGGTATAGACCCGCCGGTCCTGAGCGGATTCGGAAATCACCGTCTGGCTTTGTTGGTTCAGCGATATGATGACGTTCCAACGGGAGCCGTCGTTATAATCGGTCGATTGCTGGAACCGGTAATAACCGTCCTGATAGCCCAGATAAACGATGCGGGTGATCCCGTCATTGCCGATAGAAACAAACGAAAAATCGGGCGGGATGGTGCGCAGGTCATATTCCTGAGCGCTGGCGGTGCTGGCAAAAAAGACGGCGAAAAATGCCGCGAATATGAGTCGCATAAAGTACCCTTCGGATAAAGGTGCAGGTTTCTGTTGCCAGGTACCTGCGGACCCCGCCAGACGAAGCTATTCGTCTGGAGTTAAGTTTCGGTTTTTCGCACAGCTTACGCTGCGAGAGCTACCGGAGCACGATTGTCATTTGCAATTGTACATTTTACGCCGATACGGTGGCAGTCCGCCGGGTAAAAGCTAACATCTTTGAACGTCCGTCGATCCTGTTTCGGCCCCATAATCCCCCAAATGAAAGGATATCTGGTGGAGCCGCCGGGTACCGCCCCCGGGTCCGATCCGTCTATTACATGCGCGTTTATTACCATATTCCCCGAAGGGACAGGACATATATAGTGGATTTTGAGGTATGTTGAAAGGGGTAAGTGCAAAAAAGCCCCGCAATAGCGAGGCTTTCGAATTGGTGTTTTAGCAGTTTCAGGCAACCTGATTATTTGTCAGATGTGGATCGGCGCAATCCAGTTCATCCTGATTCTCGAGGCAGTTTCCGGCTTCAATTTTCCAGGAATCCACATCATCAGACAGCCAGTCGGCATCTGAAATGGAGGAGATCAGGGTTTCGGATGCAGGCACTTTCTGGATGCGCGACTTTGCCGCCGCAATTGCGGAATCCATCTCATTGACCCCCACAACCGGGGGTTTGCTTTTTGTGTCGTTCATCCCTAAACATCCTTTCCTAAGTAACATCCGCCATGTGGAACATGGGGATGTGTATAAGCGGCGTAGCCGTAACGCTCATATTTTCCTGAGTCAACAGGGTCCTTGATTAATACACGCTCACACCCGAGCAATTTTGCATATTCCTCGGCACATGTCAAAATAGGCCACAATGCCCTGCCACCAAGGTAGTTATGACCGTAATACCTTTCAATCCACTTAACAGTAAGGTGATTTCTGCCATGAGACGGGTTTCCGAGCGCCAGAGCAACAAGAACTTGCGTTCCATTTACCTTTTGCCATATGGCCAAATTGAAATGGTCGGGATCCGCTGCTCTGGACAGGACAACATGCCGCCAGTCCATCGCCAGCCCTTCATGGGTGTCTGGGCCGTAATACTTGGGCCATTCTTTGGTTGCAAAATCAAGAGCGTTCGGCATTTCTGGTCCCAGAATCGAACAAAGGGTCAGATGGTCCCAGCGTTGTATGTTTCCGGTCTTTGTCAGGCGCTTGTTAATGGCATCTATAGCTCTTTTGCGGGCTTCCTGCTGAAGAATATAGAAATAGAAGTGATCGTTCATATAAAGGTCCGGATGCAACGCAACACAACCCTATATTGAATCCTTAATAGAAATCAACCGTGTTTCCAAAGGGCAGGTCGCGCAGGCGCTGGCCCGAGGCGGCGAAAATGGCGTTGCCAAGGGCGGCGGCTGCGGGCGGGGTGCCCGGTTCTCCAGCACCGCCCAGTTTGGCGGCATTTTCCAGCAATTCGACCTCTATTTCAGGGCATTGCGCCATGCGCATCGCGTCGTAATCGTCAAAATTCCCTTGTTGCACCTGCCCGTTGGCAAAGGTGATTTCCTGCATCATCGCGGCGGACAGGCCATAGATGATTCCCGACACGATCTGGGTTTTGAAATTGGCAGGGTCGAGCACCTGTCCCGGGTCGGCCACCGCCCAGACATTGGTGATTTTCACCGGTCCGTCACGCATATCGACCTGCACCACCTCGGCCACCCATGTGCCAAATGACAACGTCATGGCAAAGCCCTGCCCAACCCCGTCGGGCAGCGGCTCGCGCCAGCGCGAAATCTCGGCAACCTTGGTCATGATTTCGTTGGCGGGCAGAAAGCGCGGGTCATGCAGCATGCGCAGACGCATCGAAATTGGCGACAGGCCGGATTGATGCGCGACCTCGTCCATAAAGGTTTCGTGAAAGAACCCGTTCACCGAATTGCCTACCGAGCGCCAGAACCCCACCGGAACCGGTGCCTCTACCTGATGGGCGCTATAGCGCGAATCCTGCCAGCTGATCGGCTGGCCAAAGGCACCGTCAAGGATAGAGCGGTCCGACCCGGCGGCGGGGATGCCCGGAAAGGTGCGCGTCAACAGGCTGGCGACGATCGACGGCGCGGCGACGGCCACATCAATTGCGCGCGGCAATGCGGCGTGGGTCTGCTTGGGGGCCAGTTGCGCTGCAAAGCGGCCCTTGGCCATGGGGCGATAGGTGTCGTGGCGGGTGTCCTCTTCGCGCGTCCAGGTCACTTTGATCGGCTTGCCGCCGGTCTTGGCCGCCAGCGCGGCGGCATAAAGCGGCACGTCCACCTCTCCGCGACGGCCAAAGCCCCCGCCCATGCGCAGGGTATGCACCGTCACCTTGTCTGTCTCTATGCCCAGCAGATCGGCGCAGCGCATTTGCGCCACGCCGGGGGCCTGCGTGCCAATCCAGACGGTCAGTTGGCCGTCGCTGAACTGCGCGGTGGCGTTCAGGGGTTCCATGGTGGAATGGGCCAGATAGGGCACGGTGTATTCGGCGCGAAACACGTCGCTTTCGGGGGCGGATTGCAGCGCCTTGGCCGCATCGCCATTGCCCCCGAGGGTAAAGGATGCCTTTGCGTCCAGCGCCGCGTCATACATGGCCATCAATCCGGCGGAGTCGGGTGGATAGGGCGCGTCCTCCCATACCGGTGCCAGCGCCTGCGCGCCTTGGAACGCGGCCCAGGTATGGGTGGCAATAATGCCAAAGCCCTTGCCGGTGGTGGTTTCGATATCAACCACCTGTGTGACCCCGTCCACCGCCAGCGCCGCCGCCTTGTCCGCCGAGACCGCGCCCACGCCAAAGCGCGGCGACATAACCACGGTGCCATAGAGCATCCCGGGCAGTTGCATATCGATGCCGTAAATCCGCCCGCCGGTCACCTTGTCGAGGATCTCGACCCGCTTTTGCGATTTGCCCAGCAACTTCCAGTCGGATTTGGGTTTCAGGTCGGGGGCAGAGGGCGCGTCCAGCTTGGCCGCATCCTGCGCCAACTCGCCATAGGTCAGCGATCTGCCATCGGGGTGGTGTACCATGGCCCCGCCGGTGGTCAGCCGATCCACACCCACCCCCCAGCGCGCCGCTGCTGCCTGTACCAGCACCAGCCGCGCCGCCGCGCCGGATTCGCGTAGTTTGACATAGGCGTCGATGGTCGCGGATGACCCGCCGGTGGATTGCAGCGCCACAAACTTGCCCATGGCCCCGAACACATTGCGCGCGCTTTCGGCCAGAAAGCCATCGTCATACGGGGCAAAGGGCGCGCCCTCGCGCAGCTGGGCCTCGTTGTAATAGGCCGGCGCGGTCGGGCTTTGGGTGACGGTGATTTCATTGAAATCCACGTCCAGTTCCTCGGCGACCAGCGCCGCAAGGGTAGTGTGGATGCCTTGCCCCATCTCGGCGCGCGGCACATAGATGGTGATGGTGTTGTCAGCCCCGATGATCACATAGGGGTTAAAGGTCGATTCGCCAGCCCCGACCATGCCTTCCAGCGGGTTTGGAAACGGTTTTTTGTAATAATAATAGCCCACGGCCAGCCCGCCTATCGCCGCCGCACCCAGCCCCAGAAACCCGCGTCGGGTGTATTTTGCGATTCTTCCCATGGTCTAAACTCCTGCCACATCTTTGATGGCTGCCTTGATTTTCGGATAGGTGCCGCAGCGGCACAGGTTCGACATGGCGTCGTCAATATCCTGATCGGTGGGCGCAGGCACGTCACGCAGCAGCGCCACCGCCGCCATGATCTGCCCCGACTGGCAATAGCCGCATTGCGGCACGTCGTGCTTGACCCATGCCGCCTGAACCGCGTGCAGGGTGTCGCCCTCGGGCAGGCCCTCGATCGTGGTGACGGGGCCGTAAACATCGGCCACCGCCAACTGGCATGACCGCGTTACGTCGCCGTCAACCAGCACCGTGCAGGCCCCGCAAGACCCGATTCCGCAGCCGAATTTCGGCCCTTTGATGTCCAACAGGTCGCGCAAAACCCATAGCAACGGCATGTCATCGGGCGCGTCAACCTCGTGGGTCCGGTTGTTGATGGTCAGGATCATGGAGCCTCCGGCAGTTAAGTGAACGCCGGTCTTATAACGTGGGATTCGCGACGTTGTCAATAAGAGAACGCCGTTTTCTTATTGAAATCCCGCCCGCGCCACGCTATAGCGACCCATGAGCGAAAAACCGATGATCCGCGCCCGCTCTCCCGAGGCCAAGGCGAAACGCCGCGCGCAAATCCTGCGTGCTACGGCGGATGTGCTGGCGGCTGACGGGCTGGAAGGGTGCAGCCTGAACGCCATTGCAAGCCGCGCCGGGATCGTCAAATCCAACATCTACCGCTATTTCGAAAGCCGCGAGGAAATCCTGTTGCGGTTGCTGCTTGATGATCTAACCGGCACCTGCGACGGGTTGAGCATGATTGTCAGCGGGCCGATGTCTGTTAAGGAAACCGCGCAGTTGCTGGCAAACGGGTTTGTTGCCTCGCCACGCTTGTGCCTGCTGATCAGCCAGCTTGCTCCGACACTGGAGCACAATATCCGCACCGACACCCTGCGCGAGATCAAACGCGCCCTGCTGGTGCAATCCAACCGGGCCAGTGCTGCGCTGACCACGGCCCTGCCCGCGCTGCCCCACGCAACGGCGCAACAGGCCATACATCTGCTATTCTCGCTGGTTGCCGGATTGTGGCCCATGTCCAACCCCGGCCCCGAACTGGCAAACCTGCTGGCGGAGCCCGAATTCGCGCCGCTGGGCCAAAGCTTCGCAGACCGTATCCACGACGCCATCCTGATCCTGCTGTCGGGCCTGACCACTGTGGCAAAGCAAGACCCGCACAACCGGGCGCTCCCGCACTCCGGCCATTGACGGGTTTACAGGTCTACGCCCTGATGAAACGGGCGGCTATCAGCCGCCCGCCGGTTTTTGGCTATAGAGTGCCAGACCCTATTCCCACTCCATCTGTTCAAAGGTCTGCTGGGCGTTCTTGCCCTTCCAGACTTCGGCATTTTGCAGATAATCAAAGGCGGACTGGTCGATGGTATCAATGGCATAGATATCGCCACCATCATCGATCAGGGCGCCGATCTGCCGGCGCAGGTTGACAAGATAGTCATAGGTATCATGGCTGGCCAGTGTCATCGGCCCCGCATGGCCGTGCCCCGGGATCACCCATTGCGGCCCGTATGCCGCCATGGCCTCGAAACTGGCGATCCAGTCTTTCACGATGGAATGGGGCTGCACGCCCAGCATCCGCTCGGTAAACACAATATCACCCGCAAACACCACCTGCGCTTCGGGCAACCACACAAAGCTGTCGCCCGCGGTATGGGCCGCGCCGGGGTGAATGATCTGCATTTCGACCCCGCCAAGGGTCAGGTTGTATTCGGTATCGAAAACCGTGTCGGCATAGACTGCCAAAGTGCCTTGGGCGGCATCGTGCAGAAACATGTTCAGGCGCAGCATCTGTTCGTCGAAACGCTCATGCTGGTCGGCCAGCGCATCGGCGGAGGTGATAATCTGTGCCCCTTGCGCCTGCCAATAGCCGTTGCCGAACCAGCGGTGATCCTGCCCGCCGGTATTGATCACGACCTTGACGGGCTGGTCGGTAATGGTGTCAATCATCGCGTCGATATCCGCCGCGCCCAGCCACGAGGCCCCCGCATCGATCAGCACCACCCCTTTGGGTGTTACGACCACGCCAACGGTGGAATTGTTGCCGAAATTCTCGGGGCTGCGCTGGCCTAGCGGCCCGACCAGTGCGTAAATTCCGTCGGTAACGGGCTGTATTTCCAGCCCCGCGCCAAAGGCAGGACCGGCCAGCAGCGCCAGCGCAAGGTAAATCGGTTTCATCGGGCGGTCCTAAAGCTTGAAGTTATCGTCAAAGGGTTCATCCCCCAGCACCACCGGCAGCGAGAACTTGTTACCCCAGTGCCCCCAGCCGCCGTTATAAAGCCGCACATCGCTATACCCGAGCGCGGTCAGTTGCAGGTAGGCAAGGCTCATCCGGAAACCGTCATGGCAGTAAACATAAATGGTTTTGTCCTTGGGAATATCCGCATACATATCGGCAATTTCCGAGAGCGGCAGCCATTGCTGCTCGCCGTCTTTGGTGATGCCGTCAAGGCTGACAATGCTAAGCGCCCTCGGGATATGCCCCGCGCGCACTGCATGGGTCAGTACTTCGCCGGTATAGCCCTTGGTCGGGCGGGCATCGATCAGCACGAATTGCGGGTCGCGCCGCGCCACCACGTTATCATAAACACTGGTCCACTCGACAAACATATCCTGATTGGCCTCTGCAAGCGTCACGCTCCCCGCCTCGGGAAACACCTCTTCTTGCTCCATGTCGTTAAAGCTCTGCCATGCCACCGTGCCACCGTTCAGGATTTTGACATGATCCATGTTAAAGCCGTACAGCTTGAGCAGAAAATACAGCCGCGAGGCCAGCGCCGAAGCGCTGTCATCATAAAGCACCAAGGTGCTGTCATCATTCACGCCCCAGCCGCGCAGGGTGGCCTGAAAGGCCTCGCGAGAGGGGAACTTCATCAAGGTGCCCTGGCCGGTATTGTCGCCCAGATCCATGAATCGCGCCACCTGCACCGCCCCGGGGATATGCCCGATGGTCAGATAGCGATGCGGATAGTATCGCACCTCCAGCACTGTCAGGTTTTCGTCGTCGATGTGGTCCTCCAGCCATTCGGACGAGACCAGAAAATCGGGGGCCTCTTGTGCCAGCAGCGGACTGGAAAGGAAAAGTAGGATGAACAGGGGTTTAAGCAGGTGACGCATGTTGGCTCCGATATCAGTTCAATCGTTGAGCTTATAGGTCAGGTGGCAGGCAGTGCAAGCCATCATCAGATCACTGACCGCGCCGGACACGGCCGCAGGGTCGCCGGTTTCGCGCGCGGCGGTGGCCACGTCGTCAAAGGCAAGGTGCATGGCGCGGCCCATACCCTTCATCTGGTCGGGCAACTCGGCCATCATGTCAGGGTCCATATGGGCAAAATGCGCCTTGCCGCGCTCGGTGGCCAAGGCCTCGACCGTGGCCATATCACCCGCCGCATTGGCTTGCAGGATTTCCTGCACCTGCACAAACAGCCCTTCGCGCATGTCGTGCAGCAGGTGAATGCGCCAATGGTCCGAAACCGTGGTCAGCAA
>JALXER010000194.1 GCA_027069385.1 Paracoccaceae bacterium | reverse complement strand
CCGCGTTATGGTCGCAGCAAAACAGCACAGAAGAAGGAAGATCGCCCGCCATCACTGTCCGCCGAAATGCAGAACACAGATCAGGGTGAACAGGCGACGCGCGGTGTCGATATCGACGATTGCCTTGCCGTCCAGTCGTTCCTGCAGCACCCGCCCACCTTCGTCGTGGATACCGCGACGGGCCATGTCGATGGTTTCGATCTGGCTGGGGGGCAGCTTTTTCACCGCGTCAAAATAGCTTTCGCAGATCATGAAGTAATCCTTCACCACCTGCCTAAACGGCCCCAGCGACAGATGGAATTCCCCTGCCTTCTGATCATCCTCGGTGGTGACATCCATCACCAGCCGCCGTTCGCGAATGGCCAGGGTCAGCCGGTAAGGCCCAGCTGGCGGCACCTTGCCTGCGCGTGCGGGCAAGGCAAAGCTGTTCTCCTCAAGCAGATCAAACACCGCTACTTTGCGTTCCTGCTCGATCTCGGGCGTGGGCGCAGGCAGCCCAGAATCGTCAATTTCGATATGGCTGATGCGGTTGGTCATGACTCGTTCAATCGATCCAACCTTGCCCGCACTGACAATCCATGCGCCTCAAGGCTTTCGGAAATCGCCAGCCGCTCGGCTGCGGGGCCGATGGCGGCCAGTGCTTGCGGGGTCATTTTTGATAGCGTGGTGCGTTTGACGAAATCCATCACCGACAAACCGGATGAAAACCGCGCCGAACGGGCGGTGGGCAGAACGTGGTTCGGGCCGCCAACGTAATCGCCGATGGCTTCGGGGGTCCATGCGCCGATGAAAATCGCGCCGGCATGATTGACCTGTGTGGCCATCGCATCGGCATCTGCCACACAAAGCTCCAGATGCTCGGGCGCGATCCGGTCGGACAGGGTCACAGCCTCGGCCATGTCCTGCACCACGATCACGGCGCCGAAATCGCGCCAGCTTTTGCCTGCAATTTCGCGGCGTTCCAGCGTTTCGAGGCGCTTTTCAACCGCCGCCGTCACCGCCTGCCCGAAATCGGCGTCATCGGTGATCAGAATGGATTGCGCGCTTTCGTCGTGTTCGGCCTGGCTTAGCAAATCCACCGCGATCCAGTCCGGTTCGTTGTTGCGATCCGCGATCACCAGAATTTCGCTGGGACCCGCGATCATATCAATCCCGACCTTGCCAAACACCCGCCGTTTGGCAGCGGCCACAAAGGCATTGCCTGGCCCCGTGATCTTGTCCACCGGCGCAATAGTTTCGGTACCATAGGCCAGTGCGGCAATCGCCTGCGCCCCGCCAATACGGTAAATTTCATCCACCCCCGCAATCCGCGCCGCCAGCAGTACCAGCGGGTTGCAGATACCATCGGGTGTGGGCACAACAATCGCCAGCCGTTCGACCCCTGCCACCTTGGCCGGTATCGCGTTCATCAGCACGCTGGACGGGTAGGACGCCAATCCGCCGGGCACATACAGCCCCGCCGCCGAAACCGGCCCCCAGCGCCAACCCAGTGTTGCGCCGGTGTCGTCCTGCCAACTGGCATCTTCGGGCATCTGGCGGGCGTGATAGGCGCGGATGCGCTCCGCCGCCAGTTCCAGCGCCGCGCGGTCCTCATCCGAAACCTTGGCGCATTCCGCCTCTATTTCCTCG
>JALXER010000193.1 GCA_027069385.1 Paracoccaceae bacterium | reverse complement strand
TGGTCAGGCGCGACAGCACCTCTCCGGTCATGGTTCTTTCGTAAAAAGCCGGGCTCATGCCGATCACCTTGTCATAGATCGCCATGCGGATATCGGCAATGACCCGTTCGCCCAGCCTTGTGACCAAATAGAACCGCAACGCCGTGCCAAGGGCCAGCGCGGCCGCAACCACGATGGCAATAATGAACACGTTATCGATATCGGCCGTTGATTCGGCCGCGAAACCGTCAATCACTCCGCGCACTGCCAATGGCAGCATCAGTGACAGACCGGCGGTCAGGATCAATGCGGCCAGCGCCCCGTACATCAACCCTTTATAGGGCATCAGAAACGGCATCAGGCCGCGCAGCGACCCGATAGATTTGGATTTGGGGCGGTCGTCGGATTTGGTGGCGGCGGTTGGGTTTCTCATCACGGTCCCTTTGATTTCTGTCCGACGCAGATAACTACCCGAAGGCGGGCAAACAAGGTCGCGCGACAAAATGTGATTGGTTGGAGCGGGTGATGGGAATCGAACCCACGTATTCAGCTTGGAAGGCTGCTGCTCTACCATTGAGCTACACCCGCAACCCCGCCCTTATACGGCGGGTTAAGCCCCGAGTTCAAGACCTGTAACGCACTGAAACCAAAAGTTCCGAATTTGCGCTTTTGCGCGGGCCGCCGGACTGCTAAACAGATCAAAATTCAGGAGAACCCGATGCGCTTTGCCGCCGTAATTCTTGCTGCCGGAAAAGGCAGCCGTATGAACTCCGACCTGCCCAAGGTCATGCACCGGCTGGCCGGTGTACCGCTGGTTGACCACGCGCTGAACAGCGCGGTCAGGGCCGGTGCGGACAGTATCCATGTGGTGGTCGGGCATGGCGGTGACAGCGTGGCCGAACATCTGGCCGCAAAGGATCCGGATATCGCGATTCACTGGCAGCGCACGCAAAACGGCACCGGCCATGCGGTGCAGCAAGTGGCCGACGCGCTGGCCGGATATGATGGCGATGTAATCGTGCTATATGGCGATACGCCGTTTGTGCGCCCCGAAACCCTGCACGCCATGCAAAAAGCCCGCGAAAATGCGCAAGTGGTGGTGTTGGGGTTCAACGCCAAGGATCCCGCCGGTTATGGCCGCCTCGTCATGCAGGGCGACAGTCTGGAAGCAATTGTCGAGCATAAGGACTGCACCGAGGCACAGCGCGCTATCCGGTTTTGCAATTCCGGCGTGGTCTGCGCTCCGGCGGCGCTGCTGTTTTCGCTGCTTGACGAGGTGGGCACCGACAATGCCAGCGCCGAGGTTTACCTTACCGATATCGTGGCGATTGCCCGCGGGCGCGGCCTGCCCTGCACCGCGATTGCCTGCAAGCGCTCGGAAACGCTGGGGATCAATACAAGGCAGGAACTGGCCCACGCCGAAAAGGTGTTCCAGAAACGCGCCCGCAAGGCTGCGCAGGCCAACGGGGTTGCCATGGTGGCCCCAAAAACGGTGCATTTTGCGCTCGATACAGTGCTGGGCCGCGATATAACCATCGAACCGAACGTGTTTTTTGGCCCCGATGTGACGGTTGAAAACGGCGCCGGGATTCGGGCGTTCAGCCATCTGGAAGGCTGCCACATTTCGCAAAATGCCCAGATCGGCCCCTATGCACGGCTGCGCCCGGGGGCCGAGATCGGGGCTTCGGCGCGGGTCGGGAATTTTGTAGAGATCAAGGCGGCCGGGATTGGCAACGGTGCCAAGGTCAACCACCTGTCCTATGTGGGCGATGCCAGTGTTGGGGCGAAAACCAATATCGGGGCCGGGGTGATTTTTTGCAATTATGACGGGGTGAACAAGCATCGCTCTACTTTGGGGGAAAGTGTGTTCGTCGGGTCGAATTCGGCGCTGGTTTCGCCGGTGGAAATCGGCGATGAGGCGCTGATCGGCACCGGTAGCGTGGTAACGCAGAATGTCCCTGCCGGTGATCTGGTATTGGCGCGGGCCAAGCAGGTAAACAAGGCGGGGCGCGGCAAACGCCTGATGGACTTGTTGCGCACGCGAAAGAACAAATGACTCCGCTTGGTGCGCTCGAAGCACTGGCCGATCCGCAAAAAGCCGTGGAAATGGCGCGCTATCACAAGCAAAAGCGGCGGGTGCTGGGGGTTGCCAATCCGGCGATTGACCAGTTGGTGCGCCAATGGCGGGGCGAACGGGATGTGCCCGAAAGGGTGGCGCTGGCGGATGAATTGTGGAAAACGGACGTGTTCGAGGCGCGCATCGCGGCGGCCAAGCTGCTGATTCAGGCCCGCCTGCGCCCCGATGACGGGCCGGCCTGGCGCCTGATTGCCTCGTGGGTGCCCCGGTTTGATTCCTGGGCCATTGCCGACCATGCGTCATCAGCCGGTGCGCGACGGCTGGTCGCCGACCCTGCGCGGCTTGACAAGGTCGAAAAATGGGTGGGTTCGGATCATCTCTGGAGCCGCCGTGCCGCACTGGTCATGACCCTGCCATGGGCCAAACTGCCCCACCCGACGGCGCAACAATCAGCCGAGCGCGAACGCATACTGGGCTGGGCCGAATCCTATGTGCCGGACCAGCAGTGGTTCATTCAAAAAGCCATCGGCTGGTGGCTGCGCGACCTGTCCAAACATGACCCTGAACGGGTAAGAGCCTTTCTGACCGATCACGGACAATCGCTTAAACCCTTCGCAGGGCGCGAAGCATCCAAGTACCTGAAATAGTCACCCCCGCAAGCGGAGGGGCGTTTTGAAACAAGTTTCAAAACGCGTTGCGACACCATGGCCTCACTGCGTTCGGTTTTGGAGCTACCCAATGGGCAGCACCTTAATATGCCGGCGTAGTGCCGTATAAGGGTTTTGCCATTCCGGCAAAAGGGGGTTCACTTCGCACCATCGGGGGGTACGCGCATTCATGCGCGAGGGGGGCTGTGGCCCCCCTATCCGCCGAACGAAGTGAGGCCATGGTGTCGCAACGCGTTTTCCAGCTTGCTGGAAAACGCACCAGCTCAGGCGCTGTCGGTTTCCTTTTTTCGCAACTCCCGGCGCATGACTTTTCCGGTTGCGGTCATGGGCAGGTAGTCCACAAATGCGATGCTGCGAGGGGCGACATGGGGGGAAATTCGCTCGCGCACACGGGCAATCAAAGCCTGTTCCAGATCGGCAGAGGCCGCCACCCCGTCCAGCACCACAAAGGCTTTTAGCACTTCGGTACGCACCGCATCGGGTACGCCGATCACCGCTGCCATGGTGACATTCGCGTGGCCGGTCAGGCAGTCCTCTATCTCGGACGGCCCGATGCGATACCCCGAAGAGGTAATCACGTCATCATCTCGCGCTTCAAAAAAGAAGAACCCGTCCGCATCGCGATGCCCCACATCGCCGGTTCGCAACCAGTCTCCGACAAATTTGGCCGCGGTCTTTTCCGGCGCGTTCCAATAGCGCAGGAACATCTGTGGCAGGCCCTTGCGCACGGCAATTTCGCCATGCTCTCCGTGCGCCACCTCGTTGCCCTGCGCATCGATAATCGCCACCTCGGCCCCGGGCACAGCCTTGCCGGTCGACCCCGGGCGCGGCGCAAACACCGCCCCGCAATTGCCCAGCACCAGATTGCATTCGGTCTGGCCGTAAAACTCGTTGATACCGGTGCCGAACTGCGCCTTGCCCCAGTCGAGCATACCCGCCCCCAGCGATTCCCCTCCCGACCCGACCGAGCGCATATTTAGCGGTTCAGCCCGCACCTGCCGCATCAGCTTCAGCGCTGTCGGGGGCAAAAAGGCGTTACGCACCTGTTGCCGGCGCATCAGGTCAAAGGCACGTTCGGGGTCGAATTTGGCCATCCGGTGCACCAGCAGCGGTACGCCATAATTCAGTGCCGGCATCATCACGTTGGTTAAGCCGCCCATCCATGCCCAATCCGCCGGAGTCCACAGCCGGTCCCCCGCTTGGGGCAAAAAGTTATGGTGGGTTTCGACCCCCGGCAAGTGTCCCAGCAACACCCGATGCCCGTGCAACGCCCCCTTGGGCGGCCCGGTGGTACCCGATGTATACGAGATAAACGCCGGATCATCCGGGCCGGTATCAACACATCGGCGCTGGTCCGAGGCGCGCGCCATCAGTGCCCAAATATCCTTGCCCGCGCCGCCATCAATCGAGAAGCAATGGGCCAGATCGGGCAGATCGGCGCGAATGGATTCTATTTTCGCGAGATTGTCGGAATCACTGACGATCATACGCGCACCGGAATCCGACAGGCGATAGCGCAGCCCGTCTGCGCCAAACAGGGTAAACAGCGGCACCACCACCGCGCCCATCCGGTAACAGGCAATGTGGGTCAGCGCCGTTTCATAGGATTGCGGCAGCAACAGCGCGCACCGGTCGCCTCGCCGCAAACCATGCGCGGACAGCACATTGGCCAGCCGCGCCGAATCTTTTGCCATACGACCATAGCTAACCCGCCTGAGCGCCTGCCCGTCGAACAGCTCCAACGCTATGCGCTCCGGCGCTGCTCTGGCCCAGCGGTCGCAGATCTGTTCGGCGATATTATAGCGTGTCGGTGCCGGCCAGCGAAACGCAGCGCGGATCGCGCCCCAGTCCCCTGCCCTGCCAACCAGATTTTCGGCTTTCATCGCTGCCCTCCATGACAAAAGTCAATGCGCCACTATATGCATATTGCTACCCCCCTTGAAAGCCATATCGGCGCGGCATACACTTGCCGTTCATCATAGGGGAAAACCATGCAATCCACACCCGTTTTGACGGACCCGTTTCAGCGGGATGTGACCTATCTGCGCGTATCGGTCACCGATCGTTGCGATTTCAGGTGCTATTACTGCATGTCCGAGGATATGACCTTTTTGCCCAAGCGCGATCTGCTGACCCTTGAAGAACTGGACCGCATGTGTTCGACCTTTGTCGAAATGGGCGTGCAGAAACTGCGCATTACCGGGGGGGAGCCGCTGGTGCGCAAGGGGATTATGACGTTTTTCAACGCCATGACCCGCCATCTGGAATCCGGCGCGCTCAAGGAACTGACCCTGACCACCAATGGCAGCCAGCTTTACCGGTTTGCACAGCCGCTTTTTGACGCGGGGGTGCGACGGGTGAATGTGTCGCTCGACACCATCGATGCGGACAAGTTCGCCAAGATAACCCGCTGGGGCAAGTTCAAACAGGTGATGGACGGGCTGGACGCGGCCGACAAGGCGGGGCTGAAGATCAAGATCAACGCGGTGGCCCTGAAGGGCACCAATGATGACGAGTTGCACCGGCTGGTTGAATGGTGCGGGCAGCGTGGCTATGACCTGACATGGATCGAGGTGATGCCCATGGGCGACATGGGCGATGCGGACCGGTTGGACCAATACTGGCCGCTCGATGATGTGCGGGCCGAGTTGGCCAAGCGCTGGACGTTGCAGGATATCGCCCTGAATACCGGCGGACCGGCCAAGTATATCCGGGTTGCGGAAACCGGCGGGCGCATCGGCTTTATCACGCCGCTTACCCATAATTTCTGCGAAAGCTGCAATCGGGTGCGCCTGACCTGCACCGGCCAGTTGTTCCTGTGCCTTGGTCAGGAAGACGAGGCCGACCTGCGCGCCGCTCTGCGCGACAACCCCGATGACAACGCCCCCCTGCAAGCGGCTATTCGCACCGCCATCGCGCGCAAACCCAAAGGTCACGATTTCGACTATTCGCGCCAGAAGGTCGCGGGCGAGATTTCCCGCCATATGAGCCATACCGGCGGCTAGAAACTGCGCCTCTGAAATACTGCGCGGCCATTTAATGTCTCCTTACGCCCGAAATGCAGCGGGGGTTGGCATCCATGCGCCCTAGGCGCATCCCGACCATCCCCCACGCGCAACCCAACGCTAGCGCAGCGACCCGC
>JALXER010000192.1 GCA_027069385.1 Paracoccaceae bacterium | reverse complement strand
GATCATCCGGCAGGCCAGATAAATCGGCAACGGCGCAATATTGCGCGCCGCCCCCAGCGCGATCGGTATGGAAATCGCGATACCCACAACGGTTGATGCAATGGTCATCAACACCGATTCGATCAGGCCATTCCAGATGTCCTTCGAACGCGACAAAAAGTCCGGCTCGGTAAAGCCGACAATAAATTTCATACCCCGTTCCAGCCCGCGCGAAATGATCCGGTGCCAGTTGACATCGATACCGGTGAAAAACCGGTCGATGGTGCCAAAGGTAAAGCGGTCTTCGACCAGTCCGGCCCATGCCAACCCGTGCGCGATACCGCGCGTTCCGATAATCGACAGAACCAGATAAACCACCAAAGCAACAATCAACCCGCGGCGCACCCACGGATTGCTGATAAAGGCGGGTTTTTTCCAGGGTTTGCCTACAACCGAGTCAAGTGCGACGCTCATAGCATTTCGTCCTCTTCCTCGTCCTCGACCTTTTCGATGGTCGCTTCCCAGTCTTCCTCGCCGTAAATGTCGGTCAGAACTTCGGGGGTCAGGTCATCCGGCCCGCCGTCAAACACCATGACACCCAGTTTCAGCCCGATCACCCGTTCCACGAACATTTGCGCCAATGCAACGTCGTGAATGTTGATGATGGCGGCCAGATTGCGCTCGCGGCACAGTTCAACGATCAACCGCATGATCTGGCGAGAGGTTTTGGGGTCGAGCGATGCGGTCGGTTCATCGACCAGCAGCAGGCTCGGGTTCTGGATCAGGGCGCGGCAAATCCCCACCCGTTGGCGCTGACCGCCCGACAATTCGTCGGCGCGTTTGTCAGCCATGTCCAGCAGGCCGACGCGGTCCAGCAGGCGATAGGCCTCGTCCACGTCCGCTTGCGGAAACTTGCGAAAAAAGCTGGCCCAGAAACCGACATAGCCCAGGCGACCGGACAGCACGTTTTCCATCACCGTCAACCGCTCCACCAGCGCGTATTCCTGAAAAATCATGCCCATGTTACGGCGCTGTTTGCGCAAGGCATTGCTGCCAAGGCCCGTCAGTTCGACCCCTTTCAGGGTAACGGTGCCGCTGGTGGGTTCTACCAGCCGGTTGATGCAGCGGATTAGCGTACTTTTGCCCGCACCCGACGGCCCGATCAGTGCCAGCACCTGCCCTCCGGGAATATTTATGGTTACGTCCGTCAACGCCTTGTCGCCGGTGCCGTAGACCTTGGTCAAATTATTTAGTTGAAGCATTTCGTTCCTCGATGGGCAAACAAAATGGCGCCCACAAGTGGTGCAGGCGCCATTGATTTCAAACCTTATTCACAGGTGTAGGAAACACCGTTAGCCGCGTCGATTTTGCGGATAACTTCCCAGAATTCCTGATAGGTCATCGGGATGAACTGCGCTTCGTTCGACTTGGAGAATTCTTCCTGCAAAGAGGTTCCTTCCCATTCAAAGCTGAAGAACGCATCGCGAATCTGTGCGGCCAGTTCGGGATCAAGGTCATGTGCAACCCCGAAACCGGTGGTCGGGAAGGTTTGCGATTTATAGATCGAAATCACGTCACCTTCCTGAATCACATCGCGCGAAATCATCCGGTGCAGAACCGAGTTGGCAATCGATGCGGCCGGATAATCCTGATTGGCAACCCCAAGAATAGAGTTGTCGTGTTTCCCCGAGAATACCGGTTCAAAGTCGCGTTCCGCGATCATGTCAAAGTCGGACATCAGAATCGCCGACGGCGCCTTGAAGCCCGAATTGGACGTGGGCGAGGTAAAGGCAAGCTGCCCACCGCGAATATCTTCAACACTTTCGATACCCGAACCCGGATAGGTGATGATTTCCATCTCATAGCCGAAATTGCCGTCTTCCGAGGCCATAATGGTGAACGGGTTGAACCCGGCACAGTTCACGGCAAGCGGGTTTGAACCGGTGTTAAAGCCGGCGATATGCAGACGGCCCGAACGCATGGCCTCGATCTGGGCGGCGTTGGACTGAACCGGAAAGAACACCACGTCTTTGCCGGTCTTTTCCTCAAGATAGGTCAGGAAATCGGACCATGCTTCTTCGTAAACCGCCGGGTCTTCGACCGGAGTATAGGCAAAGATCAGCGTATCAGGGTTGACCCAATCGGCCGGATCGGTCGGCGTATCCGCCAGCAGGTCGCCGTCCACGTCGCAATAGCGCGCGTCAAGGTCGCCATGCGGGCAGTCTTGCGCAAATGCCGCGCCGCCGGTCATCATCAGCGCCGCCGCAGCCGCCCCGAACAATTTGGTATGAATGTTCATATTCTTCCTCCACTGTTGTTTTTGTGGAGCAAGTAAGGCGTAATTTTCGGCGCATTGCAAACAAATAGTGCCACAAGGCGGGTTGATTCGTTAACAATATTTCATGTGGTCGCTGCTTGGTCGGATATTTTACAGCCCGAGGTCCAGCAACGCCTGAATATCGCTAACCGAGGTTCCCGCAACGATTCGGCCCAGTTCCTGGTCTCCGCGCAGTACCAGCAGGGTAGAGCGGCGCGGAATGCCGCGGCTGGTGGTGACTTCTTCGCTTTGATAGGTGTCCCAATCGACCCGCAGAAATTTCATCGCGTTATCATAGGCCGGATTGGCGGCGCGCAGTTGCGCGATCACCTGTTCCTGACGTTTGCAGGTGCTGCACCATGTGGCGCTATAGTCAACCAGCACCGTATCGCCCTGCGCCAACATTTCGGACAAAGTGCCCCATTCGTATTCGATCCAGCCCTCATCGGCCATGGCGGCCAGCGGAGTTAGGGTCAGGGCAAGGGACAGGCCCAGAAAGTGACGTCGTTTCATGGTGGTTTCCTTTGATTAGAGTTTTACAGAAAAGTCCAGCAGCCAGTCGGGCATGATTTCCAGCAGCCAGCGTTCTATGACGTGGTGAAAGTTGGTCAGGATCATGATGCCGACCAGCAGGAACACCACGCCCATAATGACCTTGGATTTAGAGGCAATGGCGCGCAATGCAGCCTGACGGGAGCGGATCGCCTCGCGCGCGCCATAGCCAAGGATCAGAATGATCGTCGAAATCCCCAGGGCAAAGCTGGTCATGATTCCGGCGGCAAACCACAGATCGTCACCGTTATAGGCCAGCGCAATTGCCCCGCCCAGCGTTGGTCCGGTACACGGCGACCAGACCGCCCCCAAAATGGCTCCACCGATAAACTGGCCACGCAGGCCCGTGGCGTTGGTGGCATCCATGCGCGCATCCGCCGAGGCGGAAAACCCCGCAGTTGCGGCGCTGAATATCTTGTTCAGACGCGGCACCAGCAGGATCACTCCGAACACGATCATCATCACCGCGCCGATCTGCGACACCCGGTTCGGGGTCAGGCCGATACTGCTGCCAAGGGTTGCCACAAACATGCCCAGCGCGACAAATACGATCGACATGCCAAATGCCAGCGCCAACGGCCCGTGTTTATGTGAATTGACCGAGCTTGCCAGCACAATCGGCAGCACCGGCAGAACGCAGGGGTTAATCAGGGTTAACAGCCCCGCACCATATCCAAATACAAATTCCATATCAGGCTGTTTAGACAGCGCCTTATTCACTGTCACCTAAACTTTCTGTTACGCCCGCGCCCGATTGGCGCTTTGCAACACGAAAATGCCGACGGTGACAATCACCACCCCGATGATGTCGCGCGCGTTCAGGGATTCACCCGCGACCAGCGCCGCGATGGCAACGCCGAAAAACGGGTTGAGAAAATGAAAGCTGGCCGCATTTGTCGCGCCAATCCGGCGCACCAGCAAAAACCAGACCAATGTCGCAATCACGCCCGGCACAAGGGTGGTATAGGTAAAGGCGGTGATCAACTGCCAGCTCCATTCGATATGGATGGTTTCAAATGCCAGCGATACCGGAAACAGCGCCGCGCTGGCGACCAGCATTTGCAACCCGACCACCATCAGCACATTGCCCGAGCCGGTGGCCCCGCGCACCAGCAGGGTTGCGCCGGTCAGCGCCAGCACCCCCAAAAAGGCCAGCGCCACGCCGATAATGTCGGCCCCCGATGACAGGCGGTCGGCCATGATCACCACCACCCCCGCCAGCCCCATCGCCAACCCGAGCATCCCGACCTTGCCAAGGTGTTCACCCATGAACAGCCACGCCACCAGCGCAACCAGCAAGGGCAACAGGCTGGCGATAATTGCGGCCAGACCGGCCTCTATCCATTGCATGGCCATAAAGTTAGCGCCTAAGTACACCCCGTTTTGCAACAGGCCGAACAGAATAACCGCAACCCATTGCTGGCGCGAAAGCCGCGCATGCTGGCCCATGGCCCTGGCAATGACGATTGCCAGCAGCCCCGAAACCAGAAACCGCACCGATAACAGCATCAGCGGCGAGGCATAGCCCACCGCGATGCGCGCCGAGGTAAAGGCGCTGCTCCACATCAGTACAAAGGCAAGGCCCATCAAGAGCGCGCGTATATCCAAGCTGTTCCACCCCGTTTGACAGACCAGCCCGAAGCCTAGCGGCGCCAATTGCCGGATGCAACCGGATTAGCCGCGCAGGGCTTTGGTGAAAAAGAACGGCCGGTCGCGCAACACGATCACCACCGCCAGCACGATCAGCAATCCGGTCTGGATCACCTTGCTGTCGGGGTGGGTGGCAAAGATCTCGTTGAAATATCCGGCGGTAATGTGAAAAACCACCGGCACCAGCATGTTGCGGTTGGTTTTATAGTAAAGCCAGTTCATGATGATCACGAACGGAAAGATGCTGACCAGAAAATTGACCGCGTGAACCCAGCCTGCCTCGGCCAGCTGGCTTTGGTAATAGCCGTTGATCGACCCCAGCGGAATGTGCCAGATGCCCCAGTAGAACGCAAAGATGATAGAGGCGGTGAACAGGCTGAACCGCGCGCGCAGGACATCGGTGCCGTAAGAATGCCATGCCAACTCCTCTATCAGGGGGGCGATGATCAGCAGAAACCAGACGGGAAACACCCCCGAGGTAAAGGTATAGTGGCCGGTAATGACAAACTGGTCGGCGCTATAGCCAAACAGCAGCGAGATCGCCTGCGCCAGCAAAATACTGGCGGGCATCAGAAAGCAGGCCAGCAGCAGATAGATCGGGCGAATACCGCGCAGGTTTGCAAACCGGCCCCAGAAATCGGCCCTTAGGGCCGGGCTTTGATACATAAACCAGAACGCGATAACCATCGGGCTAAGCAACCCGATAAACCCGATCAGGCTGACCGCAACAAGGTTGGGGTTGTCCATATGGCTCAGCTTGCCCGCACCAAACCAGAATGCCCACGGGACGATGGTTGCCAGCGCGTAGAACTTGATCGGGTGCTTGTATTCGGTAATCGGGGTCATTTTGAAATTCCTTTTAATCAGATGGATTCATAAAGCCGAAACTGCCCGGTGCCGCACCCAGGGATTTTTCGATCATGTCCTGCATGGACAACCGCCGACGGCGGATTTCCTCGTCGGTGAATTCGAACAACCCGCCATCAAGCAGGAATTGCGAACTGGCCAGCAGAAACTGGATGGTTTCCAGCGGGCGGGCCACGTTGAACACGCCCTCAGCATTGCCCTGCTCGACGATCTGCGCAAAAACCGGTGACAGTTTCAGGATGGTCTGAACGTTGGTAACCTCGTGCAGCTCGCGGTTCTCGGGCAGGTGCAGGTACTGCGCCTTTTCGGTGGTATCTTCACCGCCGACATGGCTGTCGGGCAACAGCATCGCCATTTTGGACAGCGCATCCAGTGAGGGCGTATCGGCAACCTGTTGTGCCATCGCGACCATCTGGTCAAGAGTGCGCGTTACGATCGCTTCCAGCACGGCCTGTTTGGATTTGAAATAGTAATAGAACGTCCCCTTGGCCACGCCCATCTTGCGAATGATCGCATCAACCGAGGTGGATTCGAACCCTTGCTCCCGAAACAGCTTTTCCGCGGTCAGGATGATTTCCAGCCTTCTTTCATCGGGGTTTTTCACGTTTCGCGCCATGGTGATTCCTTTCTTTTCGGGTATTACCTAACAACTGACTGACCGTCAGTCAAGTTACTTGCCAAAAATAATGGCAAGACCCTCAGCCTTGCCATTTGGTGAAAGGATTAGTGGTTGTGCCCGTCCGCCACCGGCACTGCGCAGGTAGACCCCTCCCGTTTCTCGGCCAGCGCCTGTTTGACGATCAAAAAGGCACTGTGCAGAAACAGCGTCGCCATAACGCCCGCCACAATCAGGTCGGGCCAGCCGGTGGCGGTGCCCCACACGCCCATCGCAGCGATCATCACCGCGACATTGCCGATGGCATCATTGCGCGAGCATAGCCAGACCGAGCGCACGTTGGCGTCTCCGTCCTTGTATTTCAGCAGCAACAGCACCGAGGCCAGATTGGCCACCAGCGCCAGAAAGCCGATCATCCCCATGATTTCGGCCTCGGGCACGCCCACATAGAACACCCGCCACACGGTAGAGCCAGCCACCCAGACCCCCATCCCCGCCAGCGTAAACGCCTTGAACAGTGCCGCATTGGTACGCACGGCGACACTGGCCCCGATGGCGGCCAGCGAAATGCCATAGGTCATCGAATCGCCCAGGAAATCCAGCGCGTCGGCTTGCAGCGCCTGCGAGCCCGAAAGCTGCCCTGCCACCATCTCTACCACAAACATCACCGCATTGATGGCAATCACCAACCACAGAATCCGCTTGTAGGTCGGGTTCATGCCGTCAAAGGTTTTTTGCGGGCCCGAGCATCCACATTCAGCCATGGGTTTATCCTTTTCAGTTATCGGTAAAGCATGTATAATCCCTCTAGCCACTATAGCTTCAAGAGGTTTTTTGAAAAATGTTGAGCATCGGGGAATTATCGCGCGAAACCGGCGTCAAGGTGCCCACCATCCGCTATTACGAACAAATGGGGCTGATCACTGCGCCGGAACGCTCGGCGGGTAACCAGCGGCGCTATTCGCGGGCCGAGTTGGAGCGTCTGGCGTTTATCCGGCATGGCCGCGACCTTGGCCTGTCGATCGAGGATATCCGCGAGTTGCTGGAACTGTCCGCCATTCCCGACCAGACCTGCGCCCAGGCCAACAAGATTGCCGCCGACCATCTGGCGGTGATCCGCGAAAAAATCCTGCGGTTGAAAAAGTTGGAAAAGGAACTGGCGCGCATCGCGACCGGGTGCAAGGGGCACACCATCGGCGAATGCTATGTGATTGAAAGCCTGTCCAATCACGGGCTATGCGCTGACGGGCATTAGGGCGCAGACCCTAAAACACCGACCAGCCCATCCGGCGGGCCAATTGCGCCAGCGCCTTGGTGCCCAGCAACGAATTGCCCTGCGCGTTCAGCCCGGGGGACCAGACCGCGATGCTCGCAACCCCCGGAACAACGGCCAGAATACCGCCGCCAACGCCGCTTTTGCCCGGCAGGCCGACCTGAAAAGCAAACTCGCCCGAGCCGTTATAATGCCCGCAGGTCATCATCAGCGCACAGATCCGGCGCGCCCTTTCCCGACTGATTATGGTCGGAGAGCCTTGCGCATTGACCAGAAACCGGCCTGCCCGTGCCAGTTGGCGCACGGTCATTTCAATGGCGCATTGATGAAAATAGGTGCCAAGAACCATTTCGGGCGGGTTTTTCAGATTGTCATACGATGCCAGAAAATGCGCCAGCGCAAAATTGCGGTTCCCGTTGGCGGTTTCAGAGCGGGCCACGGCCTTGTTGATGTGGATTTCGGTGTCGTCGGCTGCGGCACGGATGAACTGCACGATCTCGGCCAGAGCCTGCCCCGGTGTCCGGCCTGCCAGTATTTCATCGGTCGTAACAATGGCACCCGCATTGATAAAGGGATTGCGCGGGCGGCCCTTTTCGTTTTCCAGCAGCACAATGGAGTTAAACGCATTCCCCGAGGGCTCTCGCCCGACCCGATGCCACAGCTGATCCCCGACCCGACCCAGCGCTATCGCCAGTGTAAACACCTTTGAAACGCTTTGAATGGAGAACGGCGTGTCCGCATCCCCTGCCGAAAACAGGCGCCCGTCCGGCGTGGAAATCGCGATGGCGAACTGGCGCAGAGGGATGCTGCCAAGCTCGGGGATATAATTGGCAACCTCGCCCCAATCCGGCTCTTGGCGCATGCCCGATACCAGTTCATCAAGTATTTCTTGCACGCTTTATCCCCTGTGACCGGTTGGGTGGACAAGGCGGGTTCTACTGCCGGTTCCGGTCGGGGATCAACCGGTTTTTACCCTAAAAACGAAAACGGGCCGCCAGATGGCAGCCCGTTCAAAAACATGTGCAGCGCTTTAGGCGTTAACAGCGTCTTTCAGTGCTTTGGCGATGGTCACTTTGGCCACGCGGTCAGCGTCTTTTTTCATCTGTTCGCCGGTGGCAGGGTTGCGCACCATGCGTTCGGGGCGATCACGGCAAATGAATTTGCCAAGGCCCGGAAGCGTGACGGCACCGCCGCTTTGCAGTTCTTCGGTGACAATCTTTTCCAGTGCTTCAAGGTTCCGCTTTGCGGTTGCCTTGTCGCTTTCCGTTGCTTCGGAAAGGGCAGCAATCAACTGCGTCTTTGTCATCGGCTTTTTTGTCATTTTTCTATCCCTTGGATTTCGTTTCTTTACACTTGGCCATTCTGAACTGGGCCTTCAGTTGCCTTGTTGCTGAACTAAATCTGGTTTGAAACCAAAACTCAATCACTGATTGGTTAAAAATACGATTTTTTCACGCCAAATATCGCCCGCTCGGCGGGGAAGCGCCCAAAACGCCTGATTTTAAAGGAAAGCTGTCTCCTCGAAGCTGCGCAATTTGCGTGAATGCAGGCGTTCCAGCGGCATAGAGCGCAAGGATTCCATCGCCTTGATGCCGATTTTCATGTGCTGGGCGACTTGGGTTTTGTAAAACTCGGTTGCCATGCCGGGCATTTTCAACTCGCCGTGCAGGGGTTTGTCGGACACGCATAACAAAGTGCCGTAAGGTACGCGAAACCGAAAGCCGTTGGCGGCGATGGTGGCGCTTTCCATGTCGAGCGCGATGGCCCGCGACTGGCTTAGGCGAAACACCGGACCGGACTGGTCGCGCAGTTCCCAGTTGCGGTTGTCGATGGTGGCAACCGTGCCGGTGCGCATGATCTTTTTCAACTCGTATCCCGAATAGTCGGTGACCTCGGCCACCGCCTGTTCCAGTGCCACCTGCACCTCGGCCAGCGCCGGAATCGGCACCCATGTGGGCAGGTCGTCATCCAGCACCTTGTCCTCGCGCATATAGGCGTGGGCCAGCACATAATCGCCAAGGCTTTGCGAATTGCGCAACCCCGCGCAATGGCCCAGCATCAGCCAGACATGCGGGCGCAAGACCGCCACATGGTCGGTGATGGTTTTGGCGTTGCTTGGCCCGACCCCGATATTCACCATGGAAATGCCCGAACCATCGGCGCGTTTCAGATGATAGGTGGGCATTTGCGGCGTGCGTGCGGCGGGTTCGCCGGTGATCATGTCGGCGGTGGTAATCAGGTTGCCCGGTTCCACAACCGACACATACCCCGACTCCGGATCGTTGATCTGTTCATGGGCAAAGGCGCGGAACTCCTCCATATAGAACTGATAGTTGGTAAACAGCACATGGTTCTGGAAATGCGCCGGACTGGTGGCGGTGTAATGCGACAGGCGCGCCAGCGAATAATCGACCCGTTGTGCGGTAAACGGCCCCAGCGGGCGGGCACCGGTGGCATCGATCCCGGCAGTGCCGTTGACGATGGCGTCATTGGTACATTCCAGATCGGGCACATCGAACAGGTCGCGCAAGGGCCGGTCCAGCTGTTCCTCTATCGAGCCCTCCACATGCGCGCCTTCCTTCATGGCGAAATGCAGCGGAATCGGCGTGGTTGACACGCCCACCTCGACCGGAACGCCGTGGTTTTCAAGCAGCAGCGAGATTTGCTGCTCCAGATAGCCCTCGAACAGGTCGGGGCGGGTCACGTTGATGGTAAACTTGCCCGGCTCGGACGCATGGCCAAAAGACAGGCGGGTGTCGATCTTGGCATGGGTGGTGGTGGTCACGCTGACCTGCGGATAATAGGCGCGATACCGGCCTTTGGGGGCCTCGCCTGCCATCACCAGATCGAAATGGGTACGCAAAAACTGCGTGGCCTGATTGTAAAGCGCCTGAAGCGCCGCTACGGCCTTCCATGCATCGTCATAGCTGCGGGTTTGCAGGGCGTCGGGGGTTAATAGGGGCAGGTCTTGCGGCCCGAGTTTCGTGTTCATACGTCGTCTTTCAAAAATAGATCGGTTTTTTCAAAGGTGGTCACGTCGATCAGGCCCTTGTCGGAAATCCTGAGTTCGGGAATTACCACCAGCCCTAGCAGAGAATGCTGCATGTAGGCGTTGTTCAATGTGCAGCCGCATGTCGCCATGGCTGCGACCATCTGGTCGGCAGCGGCGGCTACCTTAGCGGCGGGGGCGTCCGACATCAGCCCGCCAATCGGCAGCCGGACCAGCGCCAGTTCCTTACCTTCCGAGATCACCACCACGCCGCCCTGCACCTCTTGCAAGCGGTTGGCGGCCTGCGCCATATCGGCCTTGTTGGTGCCAATCACGATCATGTGGTGGCTGTCATGCGCCACGGTAGAGGCCACGGCACAGGGCTTGTTATAGCCAAAGCCGGAAACAAAGGCGTTGACCACCTGACCGGTGGCGCGATGCCGCTCGACCAGTGCAATCTGGCACACATCCTGCGCCAGATCCCCCACCGCCAGCCCGTTTTCAACCGGCAGGGTCGCGGTCAGCGCCTTGGTGGGGGCCTGATTTTCCAACACCCCGATCACCCGCGCTTTTACGGCATTTTTGCCCGCCGGTGCAGCAATGTCGAAATCCGTTGATGCCAGCGCGTGGCCCAGATGGACCGAGTGCGTCGCCGTTTCGGGCCATTGGTATTCGGGCTGCTCGCACAGGATCTCGCCGTCTTTGGCAATCACCTGCCCGCGCGCAATCACCGTTTCAACCGGCAGGCTGCGCAGGTCGGAGGTCAGGATAACATCGGCCCGACGCCCCGGGGTGATCGAGCCAAGCTCGCGCTCCAGCCCGAAATGGGTGGCGGTGTTGATGGTGGCCATTTGCAATGCGACCAGCGGGTCGGCGCCACAGTCGATCGCATGGCGCACCACGCGGTTCATATGGCCGTCATTCACCAGGGTGCCGGAATGGCAATCATCGGTGCAGAGCACGAAATTGCGCGAATCCAGCCCGCGTTCGGTAATCGCCGTGATCTGCGTTTCCACGTCATGCCACGCCGAGCCGAGCCGAAGCATCGCCCGCATCCCCTGCCGCACCCGCATAACGGCGTCTTCCTCGCATGTGCCTTCGTGGTCATCGGCGGGGCCGCCCGCGGCATAGGCATGAAAACCGGTCAGGTCGGGGCTGGCATAATGCCCACCCACCACCTTGCCGGCGTTCTGCGTCGCGGCAATGATTGCCAGCATTTTTTCGTCGGCATTGACCACGCCGGGAAAGTTCATCATTTCGCCCAGCCCGATAATGTTGGGCCATTGCATGGCCTCGACCACATCGGCGGGGATGATCTCGTGGCCCGTGGTTTCCAGCCCCGGCGCAGAAGGGGCGCAGCTTGGCATTTGCACAAAGACATTGACCGGCTGCGCCAGCGCCTCGTCGTGCATTTCGCGCACCCCGGGCAGGCCCATGACGTTGGCGATTTCATGCGGATCGACAAACATGCTGGTGGTGCCGTGCGGGATAACCGCACGGGCAAACTGGGTCGGGGTCAACATGCCGCTTTCGATATGCATATGCGCATCGCACAGGCCCGGAATGGCAAAGCGCCCGCCCGCGTCGATCACCGTGGTATCGGGGCCGATCAGGCTATCGCGATGCGTGCCACAATAGGCAAAGCGACCCTCGGCAATGGCGATGGTGCTGTTTTCCAGCACCTCTCGGGAATGGACATTTACCCATTTGGCATGGGTGATTACCATATCGGCAGGCGCGCGCCCTGCGGCGACGGCGATCAGGCGGGGGGCAACCTCGGCCCAGGATTTTATGGAATTGGTCATGCGACAATCTGCCATAGATGCGCAAATCGGTTCAAGCAGATTTTTCACCTGTCGCGAAAACGTCACACGTCCGGAATCCGCACGTGGCCGAACCACCGCTTCGGGGCTGGCGAAATCAAGCGCGTGGCGATGCCCGAAACAAAACAAACCCCGCCGTCACGGGCGGGGTTTGCAAGGGGGGGAGGTGAACCCCGCGGGAACTTAGCTGTGATAGGCCGCCTCTCCGTGGGTGGCCAGATCAAGGCCGACGCTTTCGTCTTCTTCCGAGACCCGCAGACCGATGGTCATGTCGATGCCCTTGAAGATCACGAAGGCTACAATGGCGGTCCAGATGATGGTGATGCCCACGGCCTCGGCCTGAACAAGGGTCTGGCCAACCATGTCGTAATCCGCATCACCGATGCCACCCAGCGACGGCGCGGTAAAGATGCCGGTACCAACTGCACCGATGATCCCGCCGACACCGTGGATGCCGAACACATCAAGGCTGTCATCATAGCCCAGCTTGTTTTTCACCGTGGTAACAAAGAAGAAACAAACGATCGAGGCACCGCCGCCCAGCACAATCGCGCCAACCGGACCAACCGAACCCGCCGCCGGAGTCACGGCCACAAGACCCGCAATCATCCCCGAAGCCGCGCCCAGCAAGGATACCTTGCCACGGATCGCCCCTTCGACAATCGTCCAGCCAAGAATAGCACCGGCGGTTGCGGTAAAGGTGTTGATCATCGCCAGACCGGCACCGCCGTTGGCCTCCAGATTGGAACCGGCGTTAAAGCCGAACCAGCCCACCCACAGGATACCCGCGCCCACCAGCGTCAGGGTCATGGAATGCGGGGCCATCATGTCTTTGCCAAAGCCCTTGCGTTTGCCGATCACAATCGCGCCAACCAGCGCCGCAATACCGGCATTGATATGCACCACCGTGCCGCCCGCAAAATCGAGCGCGCCTAGGTTAAAGATATAACCCGCGCCGTCCCACACCATATGGGCAACGGGGAAATAGGCGAAGGTGACCCAGAGCAGGGTAAAGACCATCACCGCCTTGAACTTGATCCGTTCGGCAAACGCCCCGATGATCAGCGCCGGTGTAATGGCGGCAAAGGTCATCTGGAAGGCGATAAACACATATTCGGGGATCACAACGCCGTCGGTAAAGGTCGCGGCCATTGAATCCATGTTCACACCGGCCAGAAACAGCTTGCCGGTACCGCCCCACCACGGGCTGGTGCCGCCGCCAAAGGCGAAGGAATAGCCATAAAGCACCCAGACCACCATCACCAAGGCGGTGATCATCGTGGTTTGGGTCAGCACCGACAGCATGTTCTTGGTGCGTACAAGCCCGCCGTAAAACAGCGCCAGACCCGGCAGGATCATGAACAGCACCATCACGGTTGAAAAGATCATGAACGACACATCGCCCTTGTCCATGGTCTCGGTTGCGTCCTGGGCATAGGCAGCGGTTGCGCCAAACATCGCGCCACCGGCCAATATCAGATTTCTTAGTTTCATCGGTTTTTCCTTTTTGATCCGCTTAAAGCGCTTCGTTGTCGGTTTCGCCGGTACGCACCCGCAGGGCGCTTTCAACGTCGATTACAAATATCTTGCCATCGCCGATCTTGCCGGTTTTGGCGGCTTCGCTGATGACCTCTACCACCTGTTCGGCCTGATCGGAGGCAACCACGGTTTCCAGCTTGAGCTTGGGAACAAAGCTGACCTCGTATTCGGCGCCGCGATAGATTTCGGTATGGCCGGACTGGCGGCCAAAGCCCTTGACCTCGGTAACCGTCAGCCCCTGAATGCCGATGCCGGTCAACGCTTCGCGGACGGCCTCCAGTTTGAAGGGTTTGATCGTTGCAATGACTAGTTTCATGAGCGTTCCTTTGATGGTTGCTGGTGTTCGCTTGAGCCTAGGGATGTTGGAAATCGGGCCAAAGGGAAAGGAAACAGGCCGGAAAAACCCAAATAAATTCGTGAATGTGATTAATATTTGCACAACAACAGTTCAGTGATTAAATATTAGGCAATATCAGAATGGCCCCGATGGCAAGAGCGAAAAAAACTGCTCTACAAGTCCAAAGGGATTCGCTATTGTGCGGAAAAACATAAAAGCAGTCAGGCAGGCTTATGGCCAAACGAAAAACTCCTCCGCCATTGAAGCGGACCAATAAGGCACCGGCAAAGAAAACACCGGCCAAGGGCAAGGCGGCCAGGCGCAAGCCTGCGCCCCGCAAGGCAAAGCCGCGCAAAAAGACCAAGCCCAGGCGCGGGCTGATCTCGCGCATGTTCCGCTGGGTTTTCGGCAAGATTTTTCGCGGCATATGGTGGCTTGGTATTCGCGCCACGATTATCGGCAGCGTGGTTCTGGCGCTGTGGGTCGGGTATATCTATGTGCAGCTTCCCCCCTTCGAACAGCAACTGGACGGGCGGGCGCGCGGCTCGGTTCGGCTGATGGACCGCTATGGCAAGGTGTTTGCGTGGCGCGGTGAACAGCATGACAGTTCTTTGCGCTCCGAGACCATCTCGCCGCATTTGCGCAACGCGGTGATCGCCACCGAGGACAAACGGTTCTATACGCATTTCGGGGTCAGCCCGCGCGGCATTGCCAGCGCCATACGCATCAACCTGCGCGAGGGCCGCGGGGCGCTGTCGGGGCATGGCGGGTCAACCATTACCCAGCAGACCGCCAAACTGTTATGCCTCGGGGTGCCTTTTGATCCGGCATCGGGCCAAAGCGAAGCCGAGTACGAGGCCGAATGCCGGCGCGGGTCGCTGTGGCGCAAGGCCACCGAAGCGGTATTCGCGCTGGCGATGGAGTTGCGCTATAGCAAAGACGAGATCCTGACCATTTACATGAACCGGGCATTTCTGGGGGCGGGGGCGCACGGGTTCGAGGCAGCGGCGCAGCGCTATTTCAACAAATCCGCCCGCGATCTTAATCCGGCGGAATCGGCGATGCTGGCGGGGATGCTGACCGCGCCGACCCGCTATACCCCCACGCGCAACCTGCAACGCGCGCAGGATCGTGCCCGTGTGGTGATCGGCCTGATGGAGGATCAGGGCTATCTGACCGCCGCCGAGGCCGATTATGCCCGCGCCAACCCCGCCACGCTGGCCCCGTCGGCCCGTGTGCTGATCGGCGAGGATTTCGCCGATTGGGTTATGGCCATGGATGGCGACACGATGTTGCAGGCCTTTACCCGCGACACCGCCGAAGATGTGGAGATTCTGACCACCTTTGATCCGGAAATCCAGCGCGCTGCCGAGGCGGCGCTGGCCTATATCTTTGAAACCAGGGTGCGCGAAGGCTCTAACGCGCAGGCGGCGATTATTGTCATGTCGCCGGACGGGGCGGTGCGTGCCGTGGTGGGCGGACGCGATATCGCGGGGGATTATTTCAACCGTGCCACGCAGGCGCGCCGCCAGACCGGTTCGGCGTTCAAGCCCTTTGTCTATGCAGCGGCATTGCAGGCAGGCTATAACCCCAACGGCATCGTGGTGGACGAACCGTTAACCATCGATGTGCCCGGCTCCGGCCCCTATAGCCCGCAGAATTACAACCGCAAATTTCTTGGCCCGATGACCATGACGCAGGCGTTGGAGCGCTCGATCAACACGGTTGCGGTGCGCCTGTCCGAAGAGGTCGGGCGCGAGCGGGTTCGGGCGATGGCGATGGATTTCGGCATTACCTCGGAACTGGCCACCGGTCCGGCGCTGGCGCTGGGCGTGTCTGAAATGACCCTGCTTGAAATCACCGGTGCCTATGCGGGGTTTCTGAATGGTGGCCGCCTGACCAGGCCCTTCGGGATGCTGGATCTGCGGCTTGCCGATGGCTCTCAACCCTTCCCCATCGGGCGCCGCACCAACGGCCGAGAGATACTGAACCAGCGCGCGGCGGGCTATCTGGTCTATATGCTCAATCAGGTGGTAGAGAACGGCTCGGGGCATCGCGCACAAATGGAAGGCTGGCAGGTCGCGGGTAAAACCGGCACCACCCAGGGGGCCAAAGATGCGTGGTTTATCGGCTTTACCGCCGATTATGTGGCCGGTGTCTGGATGGGCTATGACGACAACACCCCGCTGACCGGCGTCACCGGTTCGGGCTTGCCAGCCGAGATTTGGCATGAGACCATGATCCGCATTCACCAAGGGCGCACGCCGCGACCGCTGCCGATGATCATTCCGCCCGAACCGGAAACCATCGAACAGCAGCAAGAGCGCCGAAACCGCACCATACTGGACCTGATACTGGGGACAAACCGCAACAACAGATAAGGGAAAGCCATGCCCGAAAATATCAACGCCGTTCTTGAAGCCTTGCAAAACCTGCCCGAATTCAATGGGCTGACACAGGATGATCTGGTTACAACACGGCTGGGCGGGCTGACCAATCTGGTCTATCGGGTCGAGGCGCGCGACCAAAAGCTGATCGTGCGCATTCCCGGTGCGGGCACCGATGAATTTATTGACCGGCGGGTAGAGCTGCACAACGCGCGCGCCGCCGCCGAGGCGGGGGTCTCGCCGCGGGTATTGTGGGCAGACGGGGCAACCGGTGTGATGATATCGCAATGCCTTGATCCGGCCGAAACCATGACGCCCGAGCGTTTTGCCGCCAACCCCGACGCCTGCGCGGCAGCGGGCAGGGTGCTGGCCAAACTGCACAATTCGGGCCAGACCTTCGAGTTCCGGTTTGAACTGTTCGCGATGATCGACGAATATCTTGAAATTCTGGCCGGCAAGACCGTCTCCATGCCCGACGGGTATCACGACATCGTCGCCGCCGCCGAACCGGTAAGAAAAGCGCTGATCGCCCACCCGACCCCGCTTGCCCCCAGCCATTGCGACCCGCTATGCGAGAACTTTTTGCTCGATGAAAGCGGCGTGATGTGGATGGTTGACTGGGAATACTCGGGCATGAACGACCCGCTGTGGGACGTGGCGGACCTGTCGGTCGAAGGCGGGTTTGATGCCGCGCAGGATGCGGCCATGCTGCAAGCCTATTTTGGCCGCACGCCCACGCGTGCCGAAACCGCGCGGGTGGTGATTTATAAGGCAATGTGCGATTTGTTATGGACATTGTGGGGGCTGATCCAGCACGCCAATAACAACCCCGCCGAGGATTTCCGGGCCTATGCCAACACCCGTTTCGAGCGATGCAAATCCCTGATGCAATCGGCAGAATTCGACGCCCACGTCAAGGCGATTTCGTAGGTATCCGAAGGTATGCACCGGATTTAGACTTTGTTAACAACCGGTTCACGGCAGGTTTATCAAGAATTGTATGGACAATGGCCCTTCTATGTGGTCAATTACTGGTGTATTTATCGATTCTTACAGTTGTGTTAAGTTTGTCGGAAATATAGTCACCATTCGCCTGATATTTAGTTTTCCGAGGTAGCAAGTCTCATATCTCCTCGCTGTTTAGGAATGCTAGAATGGTCTCTTTGGTGCTCGGCGCCGCCAGCCTTGTTGGTGACGCAATTACTACCGGAATTTTTGGAGGGAATACCCTGATCGATCGGGACCGTGTCGGCCCTGACGGTACCTATGACGACGCGGCCGATACGCTTGGGCTTGATACAATCCGCTATCCCGGTGGCTCGGTCACCGAACACTATTTCGATATCACCAACCCCGATGCCACCACCTTTGGCGGCGTGGATGTGCTGCCGCTCAGTTCGTTCATGGGCTATGCTGCGGCGGCCGGGAAAAAGGCGTCGATCGTCCTGCCGACCTATTCACAACTGACCACCAGTACCGATGCCGACGGCAACCGTTTTGAAAACGTGAACGCCGCCGACCTGAAGGGTTTTATCAAGGATGTGCTGGCCGGCGTTTATGGCAATGCCGAGGTGTTCTCTTTTGAAATCGGCAATGAATACAACGGTGTAGGCGGTATGAACGCCATTGAATACGGCCGCGTCGCCAGCACCATGTCGCGACTGATCCAAGAAGCCATCGACGAATTCGTCACCGAAAACAACCCGCCGCCTACCTGGCACGAACCCAATATTTCACTACAACTGGGTGAATTCGGCAGCTTGGCCGACCCGAATGATCTGCTGATGGCCGAGTTCGATTCGGTCGAACTGGCCGCGGTTGATGCGCTGGTAACCCACTTTTACCCGCGCGACAAAAACGGTAATGGCCAGTCGCTGGACGATGTTGAAAACTTCGGCAATCACAAGTTTAACCGCTTTGGCCAATGGCAGGATGCAACCACGCAGGATCTCAAGCTGTTCGTGACCGAATGGAACGCCGATTCCCGCACCGGAGAGACCGGATTGCGTCAGGCGTCAACCATGCTGGAAATATTCAAACGCTTTGCGGTGGAAAGCGTGGATATGGCGCAGGTCTGGCCAATCCAGCAGAACACACCTAATGATCTGGCCGGGAATGAAGGCGAAATTCGCCTGACCCCCGGCGGAGAGTTGTTTCGGATGGTAGCCGAATCAACAGTCGGTACGCGATCGATGGACATAACCTATACGCTCGGGGAAGTAGCCTTGGAGGGATTCAAGAGCAATGACAAGGTTGTGTTGTTTGTATCGTCGCGTACCGGCACCGCAATTGACGTGGACCTTGATGTCACGGGGCTGGTGGGCAGCTATACCCACCTGTGGGGGAAAAAGCTGGGCATCGTCGGCCCCGATCCGGTCGATGACGCTGCGGATGCAAAAATCACCACCTATACCGCTGCGGATATGTCCGTTGCTTCGGGGGTGGGGTTTAACCTCGGGGCCTATGAGATCATGCGGCTTGAATTCACCCTGAACGATTCAGGGGTGCATCTGTCGGGCCACGATCTGGCCGCCCCCGGGGATGATATCGACGTGCTGCGTGGCAGCAACGGTAACGATACTATCGAGGGGTTTGGCGGCGACGATACGCTATATGGCCACGGCGGTAACGATCATATCTACGGAGGCACAGGCAACGATACGATCTATGGTCATATTGGCAACGATACCCTGTTTGGCGGCTTTGGCGACGATCACATCTATGGTGGCGGCGGGGCCGATATTATGGACGGGCAAGGCGGCAACGATTACCTGAATGGCGGCATCGGTGATGATCATATCTATGGCGGGAACGGAAACGACACCCTGATCGGCAAGGCGGGCAATGACTGGCTTTATGGCGGGATCGGCGACGATACGATGAATGGCGGCAAGGGCAATGACAACCTCGAAGGGGGTTTGGGCAGCGATACCCTTAGGG
>JALXER010000191.1 GCA_027069385.1 Paracoccaceae bacterium | reverse complement strand
CCGCGCTTTTTCATCGCGGGCACCAGCGTGTTCGACAACGCCGCCGCATCGGCCGCCGCCGAACCGGAAATGCCGGCGAAAAACACCGAGGTCAGGATGTTCACATGGCCCAAACCGCCACGCAGACGCCCGACCAACGCCATGGAAAGGTTGATCAGCGCCTGCGTGACGCCGGATCGATTCATGATCTCTCCGGCCAGAATAAACAGCGGCATGGCCATCAGCGCAAACACATCGATTTGCGAGAAAATCTTTTGTGGCAAGATGGCCAGATAGGCCGCGTTACCCGTGGCAAGATACGATAATACGGCAGTCCCTCCAATGACATATGCCAATGCCAGCCCTGAACCGAGCAGCACAATTATCGCGATGGGAACACCCCAGATCATCCCTGCCCCTTACGTTTTGCGCGCCCGAGGCAAAAGATGGCGGGTCGTTCCCTCCTGTACCTTGCCAAGGCACATATGGCCAAAACCGCTTAATCCTGATGCAGTCAGTATTGGCGAGCGCGGCAAAAAATGAAATTGAATATAACTGGAATAGTTATTCGATATGTTCGAACGACTATTCGGCCCACTGCTCGAATTGGGTATAGAATTCTTCGGGGAAGGCCGCGGGAAAATGTTCGCGCAGCAGGTCGGCCAGACGCTGGCGCGGGCCTGCAAGCGGGTTGGTCACCGGCCAGACCACCGCCAGCCGGTTGATGGTGGATTCGCGTACACTGGTGCATTCGGGGGCAACCAGAGACCCGTCGGCCAGATCTTTCCAGACCACATGCCGGTTCACATAGGCCCAGCCGATATTCTGCTTTAGCAGGGCCCGCAGCGTGTCATCGTCGGATACCGTCCAGGATTCGCCCTTGTGCAATTGCGCCTGAATCCGGTTTTGCGTATTGGGCGTGCGCGAAAGAATAAGCTGCCGGTGTTCTTCCAACTCGGCCAGCGAGAACGCCCCCTTGCCCTGCGCCAAGGGATGTTCGGGCGACATGACCAGCATGTTTTGCGTGCTGCCAATCTGGATACCGTCAAAACCCGAAATACTGAACCTTGCATCGATCCGCACCAGTCCGATATCGGCAAATCCGCTCAGGACATCTTCGGGAACGCGGTCAAAATCGCGATTGCACAGATGCACCGAAACGGTGGGGAATTCGGTGCTAAAGGCGTCAAGCGCCTTGACCAGAACCGCCCGAGGAAAAATATTGTCGATCGAAAGAACGATGCTGGTTTTATGGGCGCTTTTGCGCAGTTCGGTCCGTGCGGCAAACCGCTCGGCGCGGCGCAGCAACTGTTCGGCATCGGCATAGACCTCGCGGCCGAATTCGGTCAGGGTGGGCCGGTATTGCGAACGGTCAAACAGGGTAATGCGAAGCTGCTCTTCCAGTTTGGAAATGGTATAGCTGACGGTCGAAACCGTTTTGTTCAACGACTCTGCCGCCGCCGAAAAGGTGCCGGTATCAACGATCGTCCGAAAGACCAGCAGCTGTTCTAGAATATTTGGATGCACATCTGAATCCCGTTAAAGGGTAAATTTACGGCCATTTCCGCGGCGCAGTCAATGGCTTTGCCCGAACCAAAAAAGGGCCCGCACCGGCGAGCCCTTTTGAAAACAGATATATGCAGCGGATTAACGCTTGGAGAACTGGAAGCTCCGGCGCG
>JALXER010000190.1 GCA_027069385.1 Paracoccaceae bacterium | reverse complement strand
ATCCCATACCAGCTTGCCGCCGCAATGGGACCACAGATGTACCACCGGCGACCAGCCGCCCGACATGGCAACGCAATCACAGGCGATATGGGTGCGCGCATCGCCCGAGCGCGCCTGAACGCAGATATCGACACCGGTCACCGCCTTGTGCCCGCGCACCTTGGCGATACCGTGGCCGTTCTCGATACGGATACCCAGCGCCGCCGCCTGCGCGGCCAGCGCGCCACCGCCGCCAACGCGCGCATCGATGATGGCCGGAATTTGCAGCCCCATGCCATGCAGGGTGATTGCGGTGCGATAGGCGTCATCGTTATTGGTGACCACCACCGTGCGCCGCCCCGCCGCAACCCCGTAAAGCATCGCATAATCGCGCACCGCCGAGGCCAGCATCACACCGGGAACATCATTCCCGGCAAAGGCAAGCGGGCGTTCGATCGCGCCGGTCGCGGTGATAATCCGTTTGGCCCGGATGCGCCACAGCCGATGGCGCGGCAGGTCCGCACCCGGCAGATGGTCGGCTACCCGTTCATAGGCCAGCGCATAGCCGTGATCGAACACGCCTGCGCCCATGGTACGGGTGCGGATGCGCACATTGGGCAGGCTGGCCAGTTCGGCGGTCAGGGCGTCAACCGTTGCCGCGTCGCCGTCTACCGGCACGCGCCCGCCAAGGGTCGGGGTTTGCTCGACCAGCAGCACATTTGCGCCGCCGCGCGCCGCGTCCAGCGCCGCTTGCAGGCCGGCAATACCGCCACCCACCACCAGAATATCCACATAGGCGTAAAAGTATTCGTACCGGTCCGCGTCGGGTTCCTTTGGCACCTTGCCAAGACCGGCGGATTGACGGATGACCGGCTCGAACAGGTGCTTCCATGCCCATTTGGGGGCCATGAAGGTCTTGTAATAAAACCCCGCCGGAAAGAATTTGGGAAACTTGCCGTTGATCGCGCCCACATCGAAACCAAGGCTTGGCCAGTGGTTTTGCGACTGCGCGATCAGCCCGTCGTAAAGCTCGGTCGTGGTGGCGCGCTGGTTGGGTTCAAAGCGTGCGCCCGCACCCATATTGACCAGCGCGTTGGGTTCCTCGGCCCCCGAGGCCACAATCCCGCGCGGCCGGTGGTATTTGAACGAGCGCCCGACCAGCATCTGCCCGTTGGCCAGCAACGCCGAGGCCAGCGTATCCCCCGCATAGCCCTGCATTTCGCGACCGTTGAAATAGAATTTGCGCGGGGTCGAGCGGTCAAGCAGCACTCCGGCATTGGCTAAACGATGGCTCATTTGTAACCCTCCCAGTCGGGGCGTTTTGCCTTGATGGCCTTGATGATAGTGGCGGGCGGTTTCAGGGTCTGGGCCGGATAGGTGCCGAATACCTCCAGCGTGGCGGTGCAGCGCGCCGCGTGAAACCACTTGCCGCAGCCAAAAACATGCCGCCAGCGCTCGAACACCACGCCGCGCGGGTTTTTCTTTTCGAACAGGTAGGCGGTGAATTCCGCATCGGTTGCGCCGCTGGCATGGCGGGTGATGTGGGCCTCTCCGCCGCCATGAAATTCGGTTTCCTCGGCGGTGACGCCGCAATTAGGACAGGTGAGCAGTAACATGCGCGGCCCCCTTATGGAGTAGAGTTAACAACAAATGGCCAAAGCCCCATTGCAGCGTGGCCAC
>JALXER010000189.1 GCA_027069385.1 Paracoccaceae bacterium | reverse complement strand
ATATTCGCGGATTGATCGCGCAACTGACCTATCAGCGGCTGGAAGAAATCAAGGCCGGCACAGCGCCCGATGATCTGGCCACCAAGATCATGACCACCCCGGACCCTGAAACCGGCAAGTGTTTTACACCGGACGAAATGGTTGATCAGGTGGCGATCTTTTTCCTTGCCGGTCACGAAACCAGCGCATCTGCCTTGGGCTGGGCGCTGTACCTTCTGGCCACCAACCCAGAGATGCAAGATCGTGTCGCCGCCGAGGCCACCGAAGTGATTGATCCAGATGTTCCCTATTTTTCGGCGGTGTCCAAACTAAGGTTGGCCCGTGATGTGTTCCGCGAAACGATGCGCTTGTATCCGCCGGTTCCGATGATGGTTCGGGAAAACACTTGCCCGGTGCAATTTCGGGGCCGTGATATCCGAAAAGGGGCGCAGATCGTGCTCAGTCCCTGGCATCTGCACAGGCATGAACGGCTGTGGGACAGGCCGGATGAATTTGACCCCGGCAGGTGGCAAACCAAGGCCGGAAAGGCGAGCATGCGAGAGGCTTATATCCCGTTTTCCGCTGGATCACGGGTGTGCCCGGGGTCTGGATTTGCGATGATCGAGGGGACGTTGATCCTTGGAATGTTGGTGCGGGCAATGCGATTCGAATCAGTTGAAAACCCGCCCGTGATGCCGATTGCGCACTTGACTGTGCGCTCAAAAGACGGGATTTGGCTGAAAGTTACGCTACGTCATGGCGGAAAACTGCCCAATTAGACATGGAAATAGGCAAAATTCCCCCTCGGTTTTTTCGTCGCGCACGGCTATATTTTAACGGTTGATTAATTTTCGTGCCCAAGTTGAGGAAAGAGTATGTTTGCTATGTCTCGCAATACGTCGGCTTCTGCTGATGAATATCAGGATGATGCAGCGCCGCGGGCGGTGATCCGCATTGCGTTCCCTTCGTTTCGTAACAGTCGCGATAAATCTGATCAGAAAAATGCAAAGTCGCAGCCAACTTCCCGCGAAGAGCTTTTGAACCTTTTTGGTGACGAATTGCGTGGGTCGGTTAAATCCGAGTAATACCTGTCAGGACAGACGTTTCAGGGCGCCCTGATAATATTCAAGAACAAACAACCGAATAGCCGAAGCCAAGCCCGTGTCCAGACCACGGGCTTTGTCTATTTCGGCGGCGAGCACATTGATCGGCTGGCCGCGTTCGGTTGCGATGTCGCGAAAGGCCTCCCAGAATTCGTCCTCTAAAGACACGCTGGTGCGGTGCCCTTTTAAAGTAAGGGAACGTTTTTTTGGCCGTTCGCTCATTCCTCGTCCATATGGTGCTGGTCCAGAATACGGCGGGCCTGCTCACTGCGGGCGGCTTCTGCAATACGCTCGGCTTTGGTGCGGCCGTGTTTGATGGCATTGGCATCGGCCTGCACACGCTTTTCCTCGCGCGCCCGGGTTTTGCGGGCGCGGTTCAGGTTTACAACTTTGTTCATCAGTCTTTTGGCCCGATCATGGTTTCCGGCCGCACCACACGATCAAAGGTTTCAGCATCGACAAAGCCCAGTTTGATTGCTTCTTCTTTCAAGGTGGTTCCATTTTTTAACGCAGCTTTGGCAACCTTTGTGGCGTTGTCATAACCGATCTCGGGGGCCAGTGCTGTGACCAGCATCAGG
>JALXER010000188.1 GCA_027069385.1 Paracoccaceae bacterium | reverse complement strand
CGACCGGATCGCCGGGGGCAGCGGCGATGATGTGCTTTATGACGGGGCAGGGACCAACCATTTGCGCGGCGGCAGTGGTGACGATGTGATCACGGCGGGTGACCGGTCTGTGCACAGTGTGCTGAACGGCGGCAGCGGCAATGACCGGCTGGTCTCGGGGCTGGGCGATGATCTGCTTTATGGCAAGTCGGGCCATGATACGCTGTTTGGTGGCGGCGGCGATGACCGGCTTTGGGGCAACAAGGGGCGCGATGTGCTGAACGGTGGCTCGGGCGATGATGTGCTGAACGGGGGCGCGGGGCGCGATGTGCTGACTGGCGGGTACGGCGCCGACGTGTTTGTGTTCAACGCGGTGGAGCGTGGCCAGGACCATATCACCGATTTCGAGGACGGAATTGACCGGATACAGATAAACGGCGTGGCCGGATTTGACGCCCTGCATCTGGAGCAACACGGCCTTGACACCTGGATCACCATGGATGGTGGGGCCGGAACGATCATTCTGGACGGGATCGACAGCAGCGTCCTCGATGTCTCCGATTTCCTGTTTGGCTAAAATTTTAGCCAAAACCCCGTCGAATACGTTTAAACCTTTGGCCTCAACCGGCCCGAATCCGACCGCCCCCCCCTTTGCCGCTGCTGGTATGGCTGTGCCTCGTCGAGGCAGAAAAAATCATTTCGCATGATTTACATCATGTTGAAGCCCGACATTCCGGTCTATATCTGTTCTGAATCAGGCAATTTCGCCCACATTTTGAAAGTAACCCAATGAAAAAAATCCTTGCCGTATTCGGCTTGCTGGTCCTCGCTGTTGTCGCCTTTGTCGTTTACAAGATGTATCTCCAACCGTTACCCGAAGGGTTGGACCTTGCAACCACCCGCACCACCGCCGCGGGGCATTTCGAGGTGTCGATTGCGCCGGAAGACCCGGACTATCAGCGCAACACCCTGCATGCGTGGATTGCCACGATCACCACCCCCGACGGCACGCCGGTGGAGGGGGCCGGGATCGCGATTGACGGCGGTATGCCCCAGCACGGCCACGGCTTGCCGACCAGTCCGCAGATGACCGAAGACCTTGGCGATGGCCGCTACAGAATCGAGGGCGTGCGCTTTCATATGCGTGGCTGGTGGGAGTTCAAACTGGCAATTACCGCCGACGGTGTCAGCGATAATATAACCTTTAATCTGGTGATGAAATGATGAAACCTCTTGCACTTGGCGCCGTCACCGGTTTGGCCGTTATTGCGGCCGCGCTGGGGTATTTTTATTCGCAAAACAACGGCTTGACCGAGGCCGAGCTGGAAACCGCGCGCACCCTCAGCCTTGCCAGCCTGCCGCCCCTTCCCGCGGACCCGAGCAACGCGGTGGCCGATAATCCGGCGGCGGCCTCGCTAGGCGAAGCGCTGTTTAATGAGGTGGGCCTTTCCGCCAATGGCGAGGTCGCCTGCGCCACCTGCCACCTTGAAAGCCGCCAGTTTCAGGATGATTTGCCGCTTTCGCAAGGCGTCGGTACCACCGGCCGCCGCGCCATGCCCCTGCGCGGTGCCGCCTATGCGACGTGGCTTTTCTGGGATGGCCGCAAGGATTCGCTGTGGTCGCAGGCCATCGGCCCGATGGAAAGCGCGGTCGAGCACGGGTTTACCCGCAGCCAGGTCGCGGCCTATATCGCCGCCCATTACGCCGAGCCTTACAAGGCCCTGTTCGGCCCGTTGCCCGATCTGGCAGGCATCCCCGCTGCCAGCCCGCTTGGAAACGATGCCCAGCAAGCCGCATGGGCGGCGCTGGATGCTGACCAGCAGGATGCTATAAACCGCGTGTTCTCTAACGCCGGCAAGGCGATCGAAGCTTTTGAACGCACGCTGATGCCGCTGGAAAACCGCTTTGACCGCTTTGTCGCCGCGCGTGTGGCAGGTGAAACCCCGACCGGCGACGCGGCCCTGACCCCGCAGGAAATTGCCGGTTTCCAGATTTTCGCGGGCAAAGGCCAATGCACCAATTGCCATAACGGCCCGCGCCTGACCGACGAGTTTTTCCATAATACCGGCATTGCCAGCCCGCAAGATCCGGTCACCGACCACGGTCGCGCCAGCGCGATTGCCCAGGTGGAATCGGACGAATTCAACTGCCTTGGCCCCTATAGTGACGCCAGCCCCGAACAATGCGGGCAGTTGCGTTTCATGTCGCGCGACCTGCACCTGTTCGAGCGCGCCTACAAACCACCCAGTCTGCGCGGCGTGGCTGATCGCCCACCCTATATGCACGCGGGCCAAATCGCCACCCTGCCGCTGGTGATCGAGCACTATAACCGCGCCAGCCCGGCCATCAGCGGCCATTCGGAACTGACCTCCCTCGGCTTAAGCACGGATGAGAAAGCCGCGCTGCTGGCCTTTTTGCAAACCTTGTGAGCTTATATCACAGCACAGTATTCAAGTGCAGCAAATGGCGCATCCTGTTGATGCTGCTGACCTGCGCAACCCCTCGGGTTGCCTGGCCACAGGCGCAAAGAGATCGGGGCGGCGCGGGTGGAAGGGTGCCGATTGCTCGGCAGCAAACGCGCCGCGCCCTATAGCGGCCAGAACAGCAAAATGGCCGGAATACTGACGGCCACCACGATAATCTCTAGCGGCAACCCCATGCGCCAGTAATCGCCAAACCCATAGCCGCCCGGCCCAAGGATCAGCGTGTTGTTCTTATGGCCGATCGGCGTCAGAAACGCACAGCTCGCCGCCACCGCCACCGCCATCAGGAACGGGTCGGGGTTTACCCCCAGAGTCTGGGCCATCTGAATGGCAATCGGCGCCGCAACAATGGTGGTCGCGGTGTTGTTCAGCACGTCCGACAGGCTCATGGTTACCACCATCAGAATGGTCAGAATGGCCCATGCAGGCATGCCCGCGGTCAGGTCGATCAGCCCGTTGGCGATCAGTTCGGTCCCGCCCGAGGTCTCCAACGCCGAGCCAAGCGGAATCATCGACCCCAGCAACACCACCACCGGCCAACTGATGTGATGATAGATTTCACTGATTGGCATGATTTTGGTCAGCACAAACCCGACCACCACCAGCCCCAGCGCCACCGGCAGATAAACCAGCCCCAAACTGGCCGCCGCCACCGCCGCGCCGAACATGCCAATCGCCGCCCAGACCTTTTTGTCCTCGGTAACCACCAGCCCGCGATCGGCCAGCGGCAGGCAGCCCAGCCAGTCGATCACCTCGTTCTGGCGGTCTTGCGGGGTCAACAGCAGCAGAATGTCACCGGCCTCGATCCGGGTTTTGCGCAGCTGCGTTCTGATGCGTTTGCCCCTACGCGAGATCCCCAGCAGCACACTGGAACGCCGCCAGCCCAGCCCGATACCCATGGCGGTTTTACCGTTCAGGCGCGATTCCTCGGGCACCACCACCTCGACAACTTCCAGCCCGTCACCATCGGCGCGCAGGGCCTCTTGCCGCTTGCTCTCGGCAAAGTCGAGGCTAAGAGCGGCGCGAAACTCGTCCAGCGCATCGGGGGTTGCTTCCAGCACCAGCGCGTCTTCGGCCTGCAATTTGATGTTCTGTGCGTTGCCATAGCGCCGCTTGCCTGCGCGCACCAGCCCCAGGATGGCCACATCGTTCTTTTCGGCGATCTCGTTCAGGTCGCGCACCCGCTTGCCGATTTGTTTTGAGCCTTCGGGCACCGTCAATTCGGCGATATACTGGGCAATTTCCGCCATCGGGTCCGCGCCGTCCGAGGCCCCCTTGGCCCGCGGAATCAGCCGCCAGCCAATCAGCGCCACAAATGCCAGCCCCGCCAGCGCCGCCACCCCGCCAACCGGCGCAAAGTCGAACATGGCAAACGGTGTGCCCAGACTGTCCTCGCGAATGGTGGCAATGATGATATTTGGCGGCGTGCCGATCAGCGTGACCATGCCGCCAAGAATGGTGGCAAAGGATAGCGGCATCAGCGACAGGCCCGGCGCGCGTCCGGCCTTGCGCGCGGTCTGGATATCGACCGGCATCAGCAATGCCAGCGCCGCCACGTTGTTCATAAACCCCGACAGCACCCCGCCAATCCCGCCCATCAACGCGATATGCGCCCCAAGGCCGCGCGTATGGTTGATCAGGGTGCGGGTAATCAAAAACACCGCCCCCGAGCGCACCAGCCCGGCCGACACCACCAGCACCAGCGCCACCACCAGCGTCGCCGGATGCCCGAACCCGTCAAAGGCGTGCTTGGTCGGAATGACGCCGGTAACGACCCCGACCATCAACGCGCTAAAGGCAACCAGATCATAGCGAAACTTGCCCCATAGCAGGCCGGCAAACACCAGCCCGAAAAGTGAAAACAGAATGATCTGGTCGGTAGTCATGGCAGCCCTCTTTTGTTTTGCCCACCCAAGCGGATTGTTCGCCACAATGCAAGCGGGCATTGCCTTGGCCCCAATGCGGGGCAGCCGCGCTCTTGCGCTGCCCGACGCCATGCATCCCGAGCGAAGGCGAGGGATGCATGTGGCCGCCCCCAGGGCGGCCCGGCCCAACGGGATGAGACTTGTTCGCTTGCGAACAATGTCGAAGACGGGCGGGAGAGGCCCGGTTACGACCAGTCGGGTTTACGTTTTTCCAGAAAGGCCGAAACGCCCTCGGCGGTGTCGCGAAACATCATGTTTTCCGCCATCACCGTACCGGTATGCGCATAGGCCGCTTCCAGCCCCATTTCCAGCTGTTCGTAAAAGGCGCGTTTGCCGACCTTGACGGTTGCGGCCAGCTTGCTCGCGACTTTTTGCGCCAGTTCCAGTGTCGCCGCGTCCAGATCATCGGCGGGGGCCAGCCGGTTGACCAGCCCCAGTTCCTGCGCCTTTTGCGCGTCGATAAATTCACCGGTCGTCAGCATTTCAAAGGCCATCTTGCGCGGGATATTGCGCGACAGTGCCACCATGGGGGTCGAACAGAACAGGCCGATATTCACCCCGTTCACCCCGAAACGCGTGTGTTCCTCGGCCACGGTCATATCGCAGGTCGCGGCCAGTTGGCAACCCGCGGCGGTGGCAATCCCGTGTACCTGCGCGATCACCGGTTGGGGCAGGCGGGTAATCGACACCATCACCCGCGAACATTGCGCAAACAGATCGATGAAATACTGTTTGCCCGCATCCTCGGCCTGCCGCGCGTCGGTCATCTCGCGCAGGTCGTGCCCGGCGCAAAACGCCTTGCCCGCACCCTTCAGGATCACCACGCGGATAGCGGGGTCCGCGGCCAGCGCATCCAGTTGCGTTTGCACCGCCTCCAGCATGGCCTGCGACAGCGCGTTCAGCTTGTCGGGGCGGTTGAGGGTCAGGGTGGCTATGGCACCGGTATCGCTACGCAGCAATAATTCGCTCATCTTGCTTGATCCTTGTGTTGTTTAGCGACAAAGTGGCGCAAAACCCCCGCAGGAGCCAGCACAAATGCAGCCAAAAATGTCGATTTCCGAGGTAACCGTATTCTTACGGCAGGTCTTTCCGCAGATTGATGACAGTTTCGAGGTGCTGGAAATCGGCCCGATGCGCGCCAAGGTCAAGATGCTGATCGACCACCAGCATATCCGCCCGGGTGGCACGGTTTCCGGCCCGTCGATGTTCGCGCTGGCCGATGTGGCCTATTACATCGCCACGCTGGCGATGATCGGCCCCGAAGCCCTGACCGTCACCACATCCTGCGCCATCGATTTCATGCGCAAACCCGCCCATGCGGATATGTGGGCCGAGGCGCGGGTGCTCAAGCTGGGCAAGGTGCTTAGCGTGGGCGATGTCACGCTTTATTCCGAGGGGCAGGAAGCGCCGGTGGCCCATGCCAACCTGACCTATTCCATCCCGCCCAAATGAAACGCCGGTTTGCGCTTGGCCTGTTCGCCGCGTGGTTTGCCTTTTACGGCTTTGCCTTTGAGAAAGGAAACCCGATAGAGCCGGGCGGCGCGTTGGTCTTGGTGGTGGATTACGG
>JALXER010000187.1 GCA_027069385.1 Paracoccaceae bacterium | reverse complement strand
GTCTGCACCGCTTCGGTTTTCGAAAACGTGGTGCCAATGGCGAAATTGCGCAGGCCGAACAGATAGACCAGCAGAAAGGTCGCCAGCACCTGCATCATGGCCCCGATCGTGGCAAAGCCGAAAAACCGCAGGTTCGGGACCGGCGGCTGATAGCCCAGCCAGACCAGCAGCGCCATGACCCCCAGCGCCACCGGAATCGCGAATACGAACCGGGTCATGGTTGCTGCCAGCGCGCTCATCCGCCCTTTTAGATGCTTTTGCAGCATAGAGCGCAGGTTCTGCAAAAACGCCGCCGCAATGGTGATCGGAATCCAGATTTCCATGCTTTCCCCCAGACGCGCAACAAACACCACGCTGCCCGCGGGTGCAAGCCCGGATAGCGGCCAGACTTGACCGGATACCGGATTTGTGCAGGCTTGAAGGACAATAATCATAATCGGGAGAAAGAAAAATGAACCGCCGCAATCTGATCAAAGCCACCCTGGGCGCTGCCTTTGCCTGCACCATGCTGGGCGTGGCTCCGGCCAACGCACAAGAGGTCTGGCAAACCCTGCCCTATCCCGAAAGCTATCCCGCCCCCGACACGTCGGGCTATTCCGAGGTAAACGGCATTCGTATCTTTCACGCCGAATGGGGCAGCGGTGATCCGGTGATCCTGCTGCATGGCGGGCTTGGCAGTATAGAGGCCTTTGCCAATCAGATTCCGGCCCTGTCCGCAGGGCATCATGTGATCGCCATAGATTCCCGCGGGCACGGGCGCTCTACCCGTGACGACCAGACCTATTCTTACGAACTAATGGCGCAGGATGTGGTGGCGGTGATGGATGATCTGGGCATTGACCACGCGGCGTTTGTGGGCTGGTCGGATGGTGGCATCATCTCGCTGGAACTGGCGATCAACCATCCCACACGCATCGACAAAGCCTTTGTTATCGGCACCAACTATTCGCTGGACGGGCTGGATCCGGGGATTGAAACCAATGAAAACTTTGGTGCCTATGTGGGCAAGGCCGCTGGGCTGTATGCACGCATCTCGCCCACGCCGGATGATTTCGACGGGTTCGTGAACGATATTGCCACCATGTGGGCCACCCAGCCCAACTATACCGACGCGCAACTGAGCACGGTGACCGCCCCCTTTACCATCGCGCAGGCAATCGAGGATGAAGCCATTCTGGATGAACACGCCGAAAAGCTCGCCGCCCTGCTGCCCGGCGCAACCTACCTGCCGATCGAAGGCGTCAGCCATTTTGCCCTGTGGCAAGCCCCCGAACGCCTGAACCGCCTGATCCTGACGTTCCTCGACACCTAACCCCTCCCCCCCCGGGGCCTGCCTATCGCTCAGGGGGGGCAAGCCCCCCGCTCGCTCAAGGCACATTTTTCAGCAAGCTGAAAAACGGCTGCCGGCGGCGGTGGCCTCGGCTTCGCCTCGGCGGGACAAAATGGCAGTTCTTCTTTTTGCAAATATCCTCGGGGGGAATTGCCGGAACGGCAAGGGGGGCGTGAACGCCCCCGCATGGGGCTTGCCCCATGCCCGGTTGATGAGGGGGGCCGCTTGCGGCTCCCCGAAGATACCGGAGGCCCTAGGGTCAGGACCCATTAATCCGGCACCACCGGTTTGGCAGATTTTCTGTCTGACCATGAGCAAGCCCGCAGGAGTAGTG
>JALXER010000186.1 GCA_027069385.1 Paracoccaceae bacterium | reverse complement strand
GTCTTACACGGCAATTTTCGGCGGTATGCTGACCCTGATCGGCACCTCGACCAACCTGCTGGTTGACGGGGTGGCGCAGGGGCAGGGGCTGGCACCGTTCGGCCTGTTCGAAGTCACGCCGCTGGCGCTTTGTCTCGCGGCATTCGGCATCGGCTATCTATGGCTGCTGGGGCCAAGGCTGCTGCCCGAACGCATGTCGATGGCCGATATGCTGGTAAAACGCGCCAAGACAAATTTTTTTACCGAAGTCGTGGTGCCCGAAGGCTCGCCGCTGATCGGGCAGGGGCTGCGCGGGGTTGATCTGTTCAAACGCCCGGGCATGCGGGTGGTTGACGTGCTGCGCAATGACGAAAGCCTGCGTCGCCAACTGGGCGAGGTCACCCTGAAAGCCGGCGACCGTGTGGTGCTGCGTACCGGCATGGATGAATTGCTGACCCTGCGCGAAAGCCGGGCGTTGGAGATGGTCGACCGGCTCGGCTCTCGCGAGACCACCACGGTTGAGGCGCTGATCTCTCCGGGGTGCAAGCTGGTCGGGCGCAGTCTGGGTGGTCTGCGGCTGCGGCGGCGCTATGGGGTGTATCCGCTGGCGGTGCATCGGCGCAACCAGAATCTGGGGCGCGGGCTGGATGCGATTATCGTGCGGGTGGGCGATACGCTGCTGCTCGAAGGCGCGCCCGAGGATATCCAGCGCCTGGCCACCGACGTTGATCTGGTGGACCTGTCGCACCCGACCGAGCGCCCCTACCGGCGCGGCCATGCCCCGCTGGTGCTGGGCGCGCTGGTGGCGGTGGTGGCGCTGGCCGCGCTCGGCATCGCTCCGATCTTTGCGCTGGCACTGGTGGCGGTAGCGTTTGTGCTGCTGGCCCGTGCCATTGACGGGGAAGAGGCGTTCTCGTTTGTTGACGGGCGCTTGCTGGTGCTGATCTTCTCTATGCTGGCGATCGGTGCGGGGTTGCAACGCTCGGGCGCGGTGGAAATGCTGGTCAACGGGCTGACGCCGATGCTGTCGGTGCTACCCGCGCCGCTGCTGATCTGGTCGATCTATCTGCTAACCTCGGTGCTGACCGAACTGGTGTCGAATAACGCCGTGGCAGTCGTGGTGACGCCGATTGCCATCGGCCTTGCGACATCGCTGGGGCTGGACCCGCGCCCACTGGTGATAGCGGTGATGGTCGCCGCCTCGGCCAGCTTTGCCACCCCGATCGGATACCAGACCAATACGCTGATCTACGGCCCCGGCGGCTATGCGTTTAGCGATTTCATGAAGGTCGGCATCCCGCTTAACCTGCTGATCGGTATGCTCGCCAGCGCCCTGATCCCGCTTTTCTGGCCGCTTTAACGCCCCTTATTCGCCTAGATAAGGCAAGCACAGCCCCAAGACGGCGGTCGCCTTTGAAGCAAGCTTCAAAGGCGGTTGCGACACCATGGCCTCACTTCGTTCGGCCAAAAAGGGGGGCCACAGCCCCCCTCGCGCATGAATGCGCGTACCCCCCGATGGTGCGAAGTGAAACCCCTTTTGCCAGAATGGCAAAACCCCTTATACGGCGCAACGCCCACCTATTCAGGTGCTGCCCGTCGTGTGGCTTCAAAACCGAACGCAGTGAGGCCATGGTGTCGCAACGCGTTTTGAAACTTGTTTCAAAACGCCCCTCTGATTCGAAGGGGTTGGTT
>JALXER010000185.1 GCA_027069385.1 Paracoccaceae bacterium | reverse complement strand
CGGCAGCGCAAGCGTCCACAGGTTGGCGGTCAACAGCGCCCAGCCGGTAAACAGCACCACATCGCCAAAAAAGTTGATATGCATGGCGTGGCGAAACAGCCCCAGCGTATAGCAATGGCCTTTGTTGGCCGGATCGGCCTTCCACCATTTACGCTGCATTTCCGAATAGGTGTTCAGGAAAGACCCCAGCAAAACCAGCGCCAATGCCAGCACATCCAGCCCGCCAAACGGCACCATTTGCCCGCCAAAAGCACCACCGCCCAGCAACACAAAGCCGATCTCAAACGCGATCATAAACACCGACAGGCCGATGACCTCGGCCCATTCTACCTTGCGCACCAGCAGGTAAAACAGCGTAACCAGATGACGGCAGAAATAAAGCGCCGCAATAAAGGCCAGCAGAATAGCGCGGGGCCGGTCCGGCAGGTCCAGCCCGAAAGCGATGCCCAAGCTGGCGGCAGCACCGATAAAGTGCAGCAGGGCAAAGCCCCGTTTCTGGGTGTGTGAAGGTGCGTGACTGCGATCAACGCCGGCATTGTTGGGTTTCATGGGTGCCTCTCTTGATAGTGGACCGTATGGTCCAATGGTGCGAAAGTCAAGCGCCAACAAAAAACGCGCCCTGAATCCAGAGCGCGTTTTGCATGCCATAAACAGTGTATGGATGATCTAGAATCCAAGACCTTCGTATTTTTTCTTGAACTTGGAAACCCGGCCGCCGGTATCCATCAGGCGATGGCCGCCACCGGTCCAGGCAGGGTGTACCGACGGGTCGATATCGAGCACCAGCTCCTCGCCCTCTTTGCCATAGGTCGAGCGCATTTTAACCACATCGCCATTGGTCAGCTTGACGTCAATGAAGTGGTAATCGGGGTGGATGTCTTTTTTCATTGATCTATTCCTTGGCTTTCAGCGGCTTATAGTGGGTATCCTCGGCAATACGGGCGGATTTACCGCGACGCGAGCGCAGGTAATACAGTTTCGCACGACGCACACGGCCACGACGTACCACGGTGATGCTGTCAATATTGGGACTGTGCAGCGGGAAAACACGTTCGACGCCTTCGCCAAACGAGATTTTGCGCACGGTGAAAGAACCGGCAATCGTTGCGCCACCACTGCGCGCAATACACACGCCTTCATAGTTCTGCACGCGCGAGCGGGTGCCCTCGGTCACTTTGTAGCCGACGCGAATGGTGTCGCCGGGTTTGAAATCGGGGATGTCTTTGCCAAGGCTGGCGATTTGCTCAGCCTCCAGCTGTTGAATAATATTCATCGTTTCGTCCTTTTGCTCGCCTTTGTCAGCGAAGTTGTGCGCGTCCGAGAGCTGCTGATCTTCCACCGAGTCCGCCAGAATGCGCTCGTCAGAGGTCGGGACGACGTTGCCTTTTTCGCCGCTTTGGCCGTTGCGGGGTTCCGTCTGCCACCCGAAAGGAGAATTTCGGGGTCATCCGGCGCATAGGGTCAGCACGACAAATCCGCCCGAGGGCATGATTCCCCCAAGCAAGGGCGGTATACTGCGCCATTCCGCATCATTCAAGGGGGTTTTGCGACAGGTCCAGTTGCCAAATGGCGGTTCCGGCGTGTTCGGGGTCGCCAGCGGCGGATTCGAACACCACCCGGCGCCCGTCGCCCGAGACCGACGCCGCCCCGTCATAGCCCGAATAGCGGGTAATCTGCACGGGTTGCCCGCCATCGACCGGCACCGCAAACAGATCGGCAAACGCGGTTTGCGGGGTCTCGGCGCTGAACAGGATCCAACCGCCCCGGGGTGAAAACACCGCGTCGGTGCTGTTCCAGTCGGGCGGGGTCACCATCAGGGTACTGCCATAAAGATCTAGCGTCCAGATCGCCCAGTTCCCCCGCAATTCCTGATACAGGATCTTGCCCCCGTCAGCCATATTTGGCTGCTTCACCATCCTGCCCGGTTCGGTCAGGTCGTGATAACGGTCCGTGCCGATCAGGTGCAGGGTGATAACCCCGCGCTCATCGTCGATTTCGTGGCTTTCGAACAGCACCCAGCGGCCATCGGGCGACAGGCTCGGTTCGAAACTTTGCAAGGTTTCGCGGTGGGTGATCCGGCGCTCGTCACCGGGCTGGCCGGTTGGCGGGATCATGTATATCTCGTCATGTTCGCCACGATCCGACGAAAACACAATTTGGCCGATTGCGCCGTTCCAGCTGGCACCGGGCAGGTTGACGTTGACGCTGCCATCCGAAACCAGCGGGCGCACATGCCCGCTTTGCAGATCAAAGATAAACAGATCCGCCGGACCACGGTTATAGCCACGCCGAAAACGGGTGAATAGAACCTTGGACCCGTCGGGCGAGAAAACCGGATTTTGCAGGCTGCCCCGCAGCGGGATTTCCAGCCGCACCGCGCCATCCGGTCGAGGGCCAGCCATCGCCACCGACGCACACAGGGCCAGACAGGCCAGCAGGGTTTTCACTGCAACTCGCTGACTGCCAGCACCGTTAACTCGCGCAGTAACTTGCGTTTGATGGCGCGGGCATAGTCCTGGTATCCGGCGGCAATCTCGACAAAAGAGCCGAAACCATGAATCACCTCTTGCTGGTAATAGCGCGTCAGCTCTGCCGTATCGTCATCCAGAATGACCAGCCCGTTCACCACGATATCGCTAAAGTCGAAGTTCAGAATTGCCAGCGCCGGCCGATAGCCGTCATTGCTGACCCCGTCCCCCGAAATGTCCATGGTTTTGCGAAAACAGGCGGGGCTGTTGGCAAGCTGGATCGCGCCGTACCCCATGGCAAAGCCCAGCGAGGTCGGATAGTCCGAATGGCTGCGCTGGTGGGATTCCAGCGTGTTGATCGCCAGATCAACCCGATCATCATCGATGATCTCAAGCCATGGCAGAATATCCACCTGCTGGCTGCGGCCGCTCCATTCATAGATCATCAGCGCCACATGGCCCGAACCGGTCCCGATCAGCGCCTCGCGAACCTGCGGATCATCGAGCGCCCGCGCCAGCCCGTGTATTTGCAGCGCATATTCGGTTTCATCAACCGAGGACGACACGTCCAGCGCCAAAACCAGTGCCTGCCGACAGACCGCACCGGCAGGCGAGGACGCCAACAGTGCCAGAAGAACTGTCAGCACCCGACGCATCACCAGTGCCCGATGCTTTCCATACTCGCCCATGGCTCCTGCACCGGCAGCGCATCGCCATTTTGCAACAGCTCGATAGAGATATTGTCCGGCGAGCGCACAAAGGCCATGCGCCCGTCGCGTGGCGGCCGGTTCAGGGTTACCCCCGCATCCATCAGCATCCGGCAGGTGGCGTAAATATCGTCTACCCCATAGGCCAGATGGCCGAAATGGCGGCTGTCCGAAGGCAGGCCGTCATCCCCGTCCCAGTTATAGGTCAATTCCAGCGGCGTATCCGGCTGCCCGGGCGCGGCCAGATAGATCAAGGTATAGCGCCCCGCCTCGCTCTCGTGTCGTTTGACTTCCTCAAGCCCCAGCAAATCACAGTAAAAATGCATCGATGCATCCAGATCCTTGACCCGCACCATTACGTGAAGATATTTCAAAGCCATCCTGATCCCCCTGTTTCATGCCCAAGGTCGCACGAAAACCGCTTTTTTTCAAGACGGCTTCTTCTTTTTACAAATATCCTCGGGGGGGAATTGCGCTTGCGCAAGGGGGGCGGAACGCCCCCGCTTGGGGCACCCAAGCTCTGCCAACGAGGGGGGCAGGTCAGGATTTACTGCGCTGTTTGTGTTCTTCCAGCCGCGGCATGATCTCGACGAAATTGCACGGCCCTTTGCGATAATCCAGTTGATGCACCAGAATATCGTCCCAGCCATCCTTGCACGCGCCCGGCGACCCGGGCAGGGCGAACAGATAGGTGCCGCCGGCCACGCCGGCACAGGCGCGCGACTGGGTTACCGAGGTGCCGATCTTGGGAAAGCTGATCATGGTAAACAGGGTACCGAAAGCCTCGATCTCTTTTTCATAGACATCACGATGCGCCTCGACCGTTACGTCGCGTCCGGTCAGGCCGGTGCCCCCGGTAGAGATCACCACATCCACATCCGGTGACGCCACCCATGCGCGCAGCTTGTCGGCGACCTGATCCCGCTCGTCACGAATGATGGCCCGGTCGGCCAGCACATGCCCCGCCCCCAGCAGCCGTTTCACCAGCGTATCGCCGGATTTATCATCGGCCAGCATGCGGCTGTCGGACACGGTCAACACGGCGATTTTCACCGGAATAAATTCACGATCGGCCATTTAGAACTCCAACTCGATCCAGTTAATGCGCGGCCCCAGATTGGCCACCTGCGTTTCACCTATCAGCCCGCGTTCGCCCCAGCAATCATGCACATGGCCGCACAGCATCATCACCGGCTGCACCTGTTCAACGGTTTTGCGAATCTCGACCGAGCCCATCGACCCGCGCCCCTCCATCACGTCGGCAACCCCTTTGGGGGGCGAGTGGCAGACGATGATATCCGCATCCGCCGCCCCTTTCAGCAAACCCGCCGCCTGATCTTCGGGGATATCGAAGGATTTGAAACTGGTGATGTTCAGCTCGGGGATCGCCCCGCCCAGCCCGTAAATATTCAGCCCTTCGCGTTCGATCATCTGGCCGTGCAGCACCGTGGCGCTGGTGGACATGGTCAGTTCCTGCGGGGTTTCGTTATTGCCCGCCACATAGATCGCCTTATGGGCAAAGGGTTCCAGCCGCAGCATGGTTGCGGCCAGACCGCGCCGGCGCTGGGCAAAATCCCCCGCACCAATGACCAGATCGGCCTGTTGCGCGGCTTCGACCAGCATATCGCAGGCCTCTGCATCGCAGTGGATATCGGAAAAGGCGAGAATCTTCATGATTCCTCCAGTTTGGCTTTCAAGGATAGTAAATCGGCCCATGCGGCCCGTTTTTGCGCCGGTGTGCGCAGCAGATAGGCCGGATGGAACATCGGCAAGGCCGGAACGCCTAAGACCTGCCCCCACTGGCCGCGCATCCGGGTGATGCCGACCTCGGTTTCCAGCAGGGTTTTGGTGGCGGGGTTGCCCATCAGCACCAGATAATCGGGCGCGGCCAGCGCGATATGGCGCAGCAGAAACGGCTTCATCATGGCCATTTCATCGGTCGAGGGCGTGCGGTTCTGCGGTGGCCGCCACGGCATGACGTTGGTGATATAGATCGAATCCCCGGCCCCTTCGCCCTGCCTTGACAGGCCGATTGCCGCGAACATTTTGTCGAGCAACTGCCCCGCACGGCCCACAAACGGCTTGCCGGTCCGGTCCTCTTCGCGCCCCGGAGCTTCGCCAATCACCATCACCCGCGCTGCCGGATTGCCATCGCAAAACACCGTGTTGCGCGCGCCCTGTTTCAGGGCGCAGCCGTCAAAGGCGCTGATCGTTTCGCGCAAGCTGTCCAGATCGGCGCAGGCGGCGGCAATGGCGGCGCTATCTACCACCGGTTCGGCGGGCGCGGGCGCTGGCTGGGCGGCAACGGCTGCGGCTGCGGGTGCTTGTGCGGATTGCGGGCGAGGCTTTGGCGGGGCTTCCAGCTTGTAGCGGTTAAGGGGTTCTTCGGCGATGGCCTCGTCCGCGCCAAGCTCCAGTTGCCATGCGAGCATGGACAGGTCGGCGGCAAAATCTGTGGCATCAGGGTTCATAGCCATGAAACTAGCTTGCCTCACCCGCTTTGACCAGTAGCGTTTACGCCTGAAACCGGCTAGAATTGTCACATGAACGCTGATGCGAAATTCTGGGAAGAGATGCTGGAAGACGGCGAATCGCTGTTGTGGTGCGGACGCCCGCAAACCGGTATCCGCTTCAAACCGTCGGGCTGGATGCGCCTTGCGCTGGGCGGCGCGTTTATCGGGCTGGGGCTGGCGGTAGTCTGGCTCGGGACCAGCGACGGACAATCGACAAGCCCTTGGGCCTTTTATGCGCTGGCGGGGCTGCTGGTGCTGGGCGGGCTGTACTGGCTGGCGCTGGACTGGTTTGTCGATGCGGCCCTGCGGCGGCGCACCCGCTATGCCATTACCGATGAACGGGCGCTGATCTATCGGTTCGGGCTGCAATCCTATGCCATTCGGGCGGATAGCCCGCTAGAGATCTGGAGCCGCGACCCCGCTTCGGTGATCTTTGCCCAGTCCGAGGTCCAGACCCGCACCACCACCATCGCCAAAATCGGCTTTCACGCGCTTGAAAAGCCCGACGCGGTGCTGGAAATTCTGACGGGGGTCAGGGATAGCCGGTTGTCGTAAGGCGCAACCCTGCTATAACCCTGTCAAATTGCTGCAACCATCGGGGGTACATCAATGCTGGACCATCGCCATCTGCTGGGGATCAACGGGCTGTCGCAGGCCGAAATTACCATGATCCTTGATCTGGCCGAGCTGTACGCCAAACAGAACCGCCAGCCCGACAAGCATTCGGATGCGCTGCGCGGGCTGACGCAGGTCAACATGTTTTTCGAACCCTCAACCCGCACGCAGGCCAGTTTCGAGATTGCCGGAAAGCGGCTGGGCGCGGATGTGATGAATATGCAGATGTCGGCCAGTTCGATCACCAAGGGTGAAACCCTGATCGATACCGCCATGACCCTGAACGCCATGCACCCCGACCTGCTGGTAGTGCGCCACCCGCATTCGGGCGCGGTGGCGTTGCTGGCGCAAAAGGTCAACTGCGCGGTGCTGAATGCTGGTGACGGGCGCCACGAACACCCCACGCAAGCGTTGCTCGATGCGCTGACTATCCGGCGCGCCAAGGGGCGCCTGCACCGGCTGACCGTGGCCATTTGCGGTGATATCGCCCATTCGCGGGTTGCGCGCTCCAACCTGCTGTTGCTGGGCAAGATGGAAAACCGCGTGCGCCTTGTCGGCCCGCGCACCCTGATGCCAAGCGGCGTTGCGCAATTGGGCGTAGAGGTAACCGACAACATGGCCGAAGGGTTGAAAGACGCCGATGTGGTGATGATGCTGCGCTTGCAGCGCGAGCGCATGGATGGCGGCTTTATCCCGTCGGAACGCGAGTATTACCACCGCTGGGGGCTGGACCCGGCCAAGCTGGCACACGCCAAACCCGATGCCATTGTCATGCATCCCGGCCCGATGAATCGCGGCGTGGAAATCGACGGGGTGCTGGCCGACGACATCAACCGCTCGGTCATTCAGGAACAGGTGGAAATGGGCGTCGCGGTGCGCATGGCGGTGATGGACCTGCTGGCGCGCGGGCTGCGTAACCAAGAACCCGGGGGCATATATGCATAGCCCTGCTTGTGGCAAATGGGTCTTCGCCCTAAGATCGGCCCGTATTTTAACCAAAGAGACAGCCCCATGACCAAAATTATGATCGGCGAGACCTCGGTCGTTTTGAAACCCGGCGACGAAATCCTGTGGCAGGGGCGGCCCGAACAGGGGGTGCTGATCACCCGTGGCCGGTTGATTTTTACGGCGATTGGCCTTACGCTGATCGTGCTGGGGCTGTGGCTGATGCTGACCGTGCGCATGTCCGGCCCGATTCTGGGGCTGCCATTGCTGCTTTACGGGCTGTATATGGGGGTCTGGCAGTGGATTTCGGACAAGAAGCGCCGCGCGAAAACCTATTATGCCATCACTACCACGCGGGCGCTGATCGTCTATCACCCGCGCGCGATGGCCTATCAGATCCTGCCAAAATCGCCGATCAAGCTGATCAAGGGCAAGTATGACCGCGTTTTGTTTGCCTCGGAACGGGTGATCGGGGTGCAGCTTGGCTCTCATCGGCGCTGGGTGGCGTTCAGGGATCTGGCCGACGGGCAGGAACCCTATGACATTCTTAAGCAGATTCAAGCGCGCGTGGGGGCCGGATAGCATGGCACGCAGGGTCGGTTTTTCAGGTGGCAAAGGGGCCACGGCCAGCCGGTCGGACTGGCAAAAGCACCTGCTGCCGGGCGAGGAACCCCGCTGGGAAGGCCGCCCCGGATTCGGGTTCAGTCTCAACACCAGCGCCCTGCTGACCCTTGTCGTTGTGGGCGTGGGGATCGCCGTTCTGGCCCCGCAAATCCTGAACAGCAACCCTTTCGGGCAGATGATGACCGTGCCGATCGCAAACTACCGCATCAACGGGCCGTGGTTTGTCGGCATTGCCATTGCCTGGACTCTGATCTGGTTTCTGATGCAAACCGTGACCACCCCGTGGTTTACCCGCTATATGCTTAGCGACCGGCGGGCGTTTATCAAAAACATCTGGGGGCGGGTCAAATCCTATGACCTCGACCCGTTGCGCGCGATTGAATTTGACGGACGCCCCAGCGGCAACATCATTTTCGCCACCGAGACCCGCCGCACCAATAATGGCCGCAAACGCACTTTCCCGGTCGGGTTCATGCATATAGAAGGGGCGCAAGAGGTCTATCAGTTGATGATCAAAATCCAGCAGGGCAAGGAACGCCATGAGTGACGAACGCGAAATAGCCCGGTTTCAGGGCGATAAATCCACCTATATCCGCGAGCATATCATTCTGGCGGTGCTTGGCTCGGTGTTGATGACGGTGGTGCTGATCCTGATCGACAACCCGACCCCGTGGGTGGGGGTGGTGGGCGGCGTTGGCGGCATTGCGCTGCGCGGCTTTTATGTGGCGTCCGAGCAGCTCGGCTTTGTCTGGGTGCTGACCGACAAGCGGCTGATCTCTCCGAATGAGCGGTCGATTGCGCTTGAGGATATCAAGGACGTACGCGGGATATTCAGCGCCGTGCAGGTGATCAGCAAAAGCGGCGACAAGTATTTGTTGAAATACCAATCCGACCGGCAGGGCGTGATTGACACAATCAAAAAGGCGATGGCCCATGGTTAAGCAGGTTGGCATGGGGGCCAGAACCGCACCCGATCAGGGCAATTCGGACGACTGGGACAACATCCTTGACCCGGGCGAGCAGATTATCTGGTCGGGCCGGCCCGATACCGGTATCAGCATTACGCCTCTTAGCATTTTTATGATGCTGTTCGGGGCGGTTTTCACGGCGTTTGCGGTTTTCTGGATGATAATGGCCTATCCGAGTTTTATCTGGATGTTCGGGTTGATCCACTTTTCCGTCGGGGTGGCGGTAATGCTCGGGGCGGTTTTTGGCGGCCCGTTCAGGCGCAAGCGCACATGGTACACCCTGACCACCCATCGCGCCCTGATCGCCACGGATTTACCGATTTTTGGCAAAAAGCTGGATTCCTATCCGATCGAGGCCGGCAGCCCGCTATCGCTCAACCCCGGCTCCCCCGGTTCGGTTTACTTTGGCACCAAAACCGTGAGCGGCAAATACGGCAAGCACGATGTCAGGGTCGGGTTCGAGCGGATTAACGATGCGGACCATGTTTTTCGGTTGCTCCGCGAGATACAGGAAAAACAGAAATGACCGGATTTTCCCTGACCAATGCCCGCCTGATCGACCCCGAAAGCGGCGGTGAAACAAGGGGCGGGGTGCGCATCGAAAATGGGCGGATCGTCGAAATCCTGCCCGAAGGCGCTGCTGGTCTTGATTGCGCGGGCAAATGTCTGGCCCCGGGGATGATCGATATCGGCGTCAAGATCGGCGAACCTGGCGAGCGCCACAAGGAAAGCTTTCGCACCGCGGGCCTGTCGGCGGCAGCGGGCGGGGTAACCACCATGGTGACGCGCCCCGATACCACACCAGCGGTTGACAGCCCCGAGATGCTCGACTTTTTCAACCGGCGCGCGGCGGATATCGTACCGGTCAACGTGCTGCCCATGGCAGCGCTGACCAAGGGGCGGGGCGGCGCGGAAATGACCGAGATCGGCTTTTTGCGCGATGCGGGCGCGGTGGCCTTTACCGACGGGGATCGCCCGGTTGCCGACCCCAAGGTATTGCAGCGCGCCATGACCTATGCGGCCGAGACCGGCGCGTTGGTGATGGCACATCCGCAGGAACCCAGCCTGTCGGCGGGGGCATGTGCAACCGCTGGCCCGCTGGCCTCGCTGATGGGGTTGCCCGCCGTATCGCCCATGGCCGAACGGATGCAGCTGGAGCGCGATCTGGTGCTGGTCGAAATGACCGGCGTGCGCTATCACGCCGACCAGATCACCACCGCCGCCGCCCTGCCCGCGCTTGAACGCGCCAAGGCGGCGGGGCTGGCGGTTACGGCGGGGGTCTCGGCCCATCACCTGACCCTGAACCAGCTTGACATCGAGGGCTATCGCACCTTTTTCAAGCTCAAACCGCCCTTGCGGGCCGAGGATGACCGCCTTGCGGTGGTGCAGGCGGTGCAATCGGGGCTGATCGATATCATCTGCTCGATGCACACCCCGCAAGACGAGGAATCCAAACGCCTGCCGTTTGAAGAGGCCGCGAGCGGTGCCGTCGGGCTGGAAACCCTGTTGCCCGCCGCCTTGCAACTGGTGCATGCGGGCCATCTTGACCTGCCGGAACTGTTCCGCGCCCTGTCCCTGAACCCCGCCCGGCTGCTGGGGCTGGATGCGGGGCGGCTTGCAGCGGGCGCACCGGCGGACCTGATCCTGTTTGATCCGGACAAGCCGTTTGTGCTAAACCGTGCCAAGCTGCACTCGAAATCCAAGAACACGCCTTATGACCTGCGGCGCATGCAGGGCGTGGTGTTGCAAACCTATGTCGCGGGTCGGCAAGTCTGGGGGAAAACATGATACCCGAATTGAATAGCGGCTGGTCGGTGATTGCGCCGGTGTTTCTGGCGGCCTATCTGCTTGGCTCTGTCCCGTTTGGCCTGCTGGTTGCCAAGGCAATGGGGCTAGGCGATGTGCGCAAGATCGGCTCGGGCAATATCGGGGCCACCAATGTGCTGCGCACCGGCTCCAAAAAGGCGGCGCTGGCCACCTTGCTGCTGGATGGCGGCAAAGGTGCGGTCGCGGTGCTGGTAGCGCGCTATTTTTACGGCGATGCGGCGGGGCAAGTGGCGGCGCTGGGCGCATTTCTGGGCCATATTTACCCGCTCTATCTGCGCTTTCGAGGCGGCAAGGGCATGGCAACCTTTCTGGGGATCATGCTGGCGCTGAATCTGTGGGTCGGGCTGGCGGCCTGTGGCACATGGCTGGTTACGGCGCTGCTATTTCGCATTTCGTCGCTGGCGGCGCTGGTTTCCGCGGCCAGCGCGCCGCTGTGGTTATGGCTGTTCGGCCTGACCCCGACAACCGCGCTGGGTATCGTGCTGGCACTGCTGGTCTGGCAGCGCCACCACGCCAATATCGCCCGGCTGCTGGCGGGTAGTGAACCCAAGATCGGGGCCGAGTAACAAAACTTGATCCGTGGATTCTTTTAGGGCAGTATGCCCGAATTATCAATTTTAAAGAGGGACTTACCATGAGCTTAATGGAATCTATCAAGACTTGTTTCGGGAAATACATTACCTTTGCGGGCCGCGCATCGCGGTCGGAATTTTGGTGGTTTGTCGTGTTTATCATACTCGGCGGCGTCATTGCGGGCATGTTGGACAACATGCTGTTCGGGCCGCGTCTGGTCATGTTACCGGGCGGAGGGTTTGTATACAGCGCGGGCTGGGTCGGAATACTGTTTGTTCTGGCGACGATCCTGCCAAACTGGGCGGTAACCGTTCGGCGTTTGCACGACATCGGCAAATCCGGCTGGTGGATTTTGATCGGGCTGATCCCGCTGGTCGGAATCATCCTGCTGATCGTCTGGTACGCAACCGCAGGGAACAAAGGCAACAACAGCTATGGGGCCGACCCGCTGGAAAACAGCTAGGGTCAAAGCGGCGCGCCCAGTCAGGGCGCGCCGTGCGTTTTAGTAACTGTATTCCTGATAGACCCGCCGGATATCGCCGCCCCATTCGCAGCGATACAGGCGCATCAGTTTTTCGGCGGGGCAATAGCCGCGATCGACGATTTCCTGCAGGGCGTTCAGAAAATGGCTCTCGTCCGGGATCAGCCCGCCCGCGCCGGGGCGGGCGCGGGCCACCAGTCCGGCCTTGGAGATTTCCAGCAAGTCCCGCGCGATATCCAGCACCTTGCGCCCGCCAATTTTCGCCTGAAGCCCCAGCTTGGCCACATCCACGCGCAACTGGTCGCGTTGCTGCGCGGTCCAGCCTTTGGCAATGTCCCATGCCGCATCGAGGCTGGACTGCTCGTACATCAGCCCGACCCAGAATGCCGGCAATGCGCAGATTTTGCGCCACGGGCCGCCATCGGCCCCGCGCATTTCCATATACTGCTTGATCCGCGCCTCGGGAAAGGCGGTGGTCAGGTGGTCGGCCCAATCCGACAGGGTTGGCGTTTCGCCGGGCAGCGCAGGCAGCTTGCCAACCAGAAAATCACGAAACGACATGCCCAGCGCATCGATGTATTTACCGTCGCGATAGACAAAATACATCGGCACATCCAGCGCGTATTGCACCCATGCCTCGAACCCGAACCCGTCTTCAAACACAAAGGGCAGCATGCCGGTGCGCGCCGCATCGGTGCCTTGCCAGATATGGCTGCGAAAACTGTGATAGCCGTTCAGCTTGCCCTCGAAAAACGGCGAGTTGGCAAACAGCGCCGTGGCAAAGGGTTGCAAGGCCAGCGCCACGCGCAGTTTCTGCACCATGTCCGGTTCGCTGGCAAAGTCCAGATTAACCTGAATGGTGGTGGTGCGATACATCATCTTGGTGCCGTGCGCGCCCACCTCGCCCATGTGCTTGGTCATCAGCTTATAGCGGCCCTTGGGCATCATCGGCATCTGTTCATGCGTCCATTCGGGCGCGGCACCCATGCCGAAAAACCGCACGCCGATATCCTCGGCAATCGATTTTACCTCGCGCAGGTGTTCGTTGGCCTCGTCGCAGGTCTGGTGGATGGTTTGCAGCGGCGCGCCCGACAATTCCAGCTGTCCGCCCGGTTCAAGGCTGACATTGGCCCCGTCCTTTTCCAGCCCGACGATGTTGTCGCCCTCGAATACCGGAGTCCAGCCATAGCGGTCGCGCAGACCGAACAGCACCGCCTTGATCGAGCGTTCGCCCTCGTAAGGCAGCGGCAGGAAGGTATCCTTGCAATAGCCGAATTTTTCGTGCTCGGTGCCGATGCGCCACTGGTCTTTGGGCTTGCAGCCATCGGCCAGATATTGCGCCAGTTGGCTGTGGTCGGTGATCGGCCCGCCGCCGGATTGTGGAATAGACATAGTGGCCCCTTTTGTTCTGCTTGTTTTGACTTAGGTGCGACAGGTTGTCCACGCAAGCATAAAACCGCGCTTCACAGAAATGTTTATTCCTGCGGGATGCCGTGCGACCCGGCAAATCGTGCGCGTGCGGCCAGCAGGCGCGGGTCATCCTTGGCCAGCCCGAGCGTCGAGAGCAGCGCGCGCCGCGATTTTTGCTGCATTTCCGCGTTGCTGATACCGGTGCCCATCAGCTTGTCGATGATCTCTCCGCCCGGGTTCACATGATACCAGCGTTCATAGTCGCGAAAATGGTGCATCCCGTGCAGGCGGGTCACGCGGCGTTCCAGCGCGAATTTTCGCACATTGGTGTGGGCGGTCATGTGAAACCACTCATACGCGATAAACGTGCCCACGCCGCCAACCAGCGTAAAAGCCGCCGCAGCCGCAACCGGATTGGCAAAGCCCAGCAACCACGCCGCCAGCGTGGCAAGGCACAGGTGCAGCACCAGCATCGGAATGGCAAACCAGACCGGCACAAAGAACAGCGCCGGATTGGAGGGAAAGTCGTGATGCCCGTAATGGGCCAGATAAAGCAGGTCAAACAGGGATTGCCGCTTTGGCGCGGGCCAGTGAAACAGGAACCGGTGCACGCTGTATTCATTCAGCATCTGTGCCAGCACCCCCAATGGTGCCAGCCAGAGCAGGTGCCAGCTTTGCGTTACGCCAAGCACGCCCCATCCCAGCAGCCACATAGCCGCCATGATCTGCACCGAGCGGTGCGAGAACATCAGTTTTAACCGTGGCAAGAACACCGGCACCTCCGGTGTTCAAGGCTAGGGGGAAGGTGGCCTGTTTTCAAGAAATACCTTGGGTCAGCCGCAATAGCGGCCGGCCCATAGCCGGTATCAATTATAAAGCCCGCCGGTTTTGGTGGCCAGAAAGGCGTCAAGCGGGATGTCTTCCTGTTTCAGGAAACCGCGGTCGGGCAACGTGCCGTTGCGCACCATTTCGATAATCGCCACCACCGATCCGGCGGTTGTCCAGGCAATGGCGGTTTGTGGCGCACCGGCGATTTCCTTGGGTTTATAGCCGCGCACAAATTCCTTGCGCCGCAACTGCCCGTCGATTTCGCCCTCGGCGGCAACGTGGATATAGACGATATCGTCATTGACCGGCGGCTTGGCCTTGACCAGAATCTTGCCAGCCTCCTCGCGGTCCTCGCGCATCAACAATTCATGGAAAAAGAAATTCATCAGGTCCATATGGCCGGGATAACGCATGGTTTTATAGTCGATATTGTCAACCTTGCCCAGATAGGTCTCGCACATGGTGCCCAGCCCGCCGCTGGTGGTAAAGGCCTCCAGCTCCAACCCGTCGATGAAAATCTTCTCTTTCCATTCCATCGGAGAAACCCATTTCTGCACGCCTTCCTCGATCACTTCGCAATCGTTCAGGTATTCGTTCACCACCCCGGCGGGCGACCAGTTGAACGCATAGCCCAGCAGGCCGGTCGGGTGTTGCGGCAGTGCCCCCACCCGCATTTTGACCGACCGGCAGGTGTCGAACTTGGCAATATAGGCCGCGCCGACGATGCCGATAAACCCCGGTGCCAGCCCGCATTGCGGGGCCATCAGCCCCTTGGCGGTTTTGCTAAGCTCGATAATGGCTTTGGTGGTGGGCACGTCCTCGGTCAGGTCGAAATAGTGGATACCCGCATCATGCGCCGCCTGCGCAATCACCGTGTTCAGGTTGTAGGGCAGGCACGAAAGCACCGCATCAGCCCCGGCAAACTCCACCGCCAGCGCGTCGGCCGAGGTCAGGTCGGTGTCGCGCACGTCAAAGGGCAGCGCCTCGCGCGGGGGGTGGATATCATAGCCGGTCACGTTGAAACCGGCCTCGTGCAGCATCTTGGCGGCCAATGTACCCACCTTGCCCAGCCCCAGAACGGCGATGTTTTCGAATGTCATGTGATGCTCCTAAATGTCGAACTTGATGCCCTGCGCCAGCGGCAGGTCACGCGAATAATTGATGGTGTTGGTCTGGCGGCGCATATAGCCGCGCCACGCGTCCGAGCCGCTCTCGCGGCCGCCGCCGGTGTCTTTCTCGCCGCCAAACGCACCGCCGATCTCTGCGCCGGAGGGGCCGATATTGACGTTGGCAATGCCGCAATCCGAACCAACCGCCGAAAGAAAGGTCTCGGTCTCGCGCACGTCGGTCGAGAAAATGCAGGATGACAACCCCTGCGGCACGTCGTTTTGCAACGCAATCGCGGCGTCAAGGTCGGTGTATTTCATCACATACAGAATGGGCGCAAAGGTCTCGGTGCGCACAATATCGGTCTGGCCGGGCATCTCGGCAATCGCCGGATGCACATAGGCCGCATCGGGAAAGGTGTTGCGCAGGGCCGCGCCGCCACCGAACACCTTGCCGCCATCGGCGCGCACCTGTTCCAGCGCGGCCTCCATCGCGTCAAAGGCCTGCATGTCGATCAGCGGCCCGACCAGAACACCGTCGGCCAGCGGGTCGCCAATGGGCAGGCCGCTATAGGCTTTCTTGAGCCGTTCAACCAGCGAGTCATAGATATCCGCATGCACGATCAGGCGCCGCAGGCTGGTGCAGCGTTGCCCCGCCGTGCCCACCGCGGAAAACACAATGGCGCGCAGGGCCATTTCCAGATCGGCGCTGGGCGATACGATCATGGCGTTGTTGCCGCCCAGTTCCAGAATGCAGCGCCCGAAGCGCGCCGCCATCGCCGTACCCACCGCATGCCCCATGCGCGTTGACCCCGTAGCCGAGACAATCGCTACATCGCGCGAGGCGGTCAACTCTTGTCCGACCGTATGATCGCCGATCACCGTCTGGATCAGCCCCGCCGGTGCATCACCAAACCGCGCCAATGCCTTGTCACAGATTTTCTGCACCGCCAGCGCGGTCAGCGGGGTTTTCTCGGACGGTTTCCAGATCACCGGATCACCCGCCACCAGCGCCAGCGCCGCGTTCCAGCACCACGGAGCCACCGGAAAATTGAACGCGGTGATAATCCCGCACACGCCCATCGGATGCCAGGTTTCGCGCATGGCATGGCCCGGGCGTTCCGAGGCAATGGTCAGGCCGAACAACTGTCGCGATATCCCCACCGCAAGGTCGCAAATATCGATCATTTCCTGCACTTCGCCCAGACCCTCTTGCAGGATCTTGCCGCATTCCAGCGAGACCAGTTCCCCGAGCGGTTCCTTTGCGGCGCGCAGTTCCTCGCCCAGCAGTCGCACCAGTTCGCCACGGCGCGGGGCCGGTGTCGCGCGCCATGTGTCAAACGCCGCCACACCCGCATCGATCATCGCGCGGGTGTCATCTGCGCCATGGGTGGCGATGCTGGCAATCCGGCTGCCATCCACGGGGGTGCGCACAACCAGCGGACCATTATCGAGTTCATCGGGCGTAAATCCGGCGGCGGCAAGGATTTCGGGTGCAGACATGGGGTGCTCCTGTGTTACGGGTTTCGACCAGAATACAGGGGCGGAGCGGCGCAGAACAATTAGGTGGATTGTCTTATTTAGGGGTGCTATGCGTTAATATAACTAATGCAACGGATAAAATAACCAGAGGTACCCATGGACCTGTCGGAAAAAGACGAGCAATTGATCGGGTTGTTGCGCGAAAACGGCCGGCAATCGGTATCCGAAATCGCCCGTCGCATGGCCGCGTCCCGCACCGCCGTACAAATGCGCCTGCAAAAACTGGAACGCAACGGCGTAATAGAGGGCTATACCGTGCGGCTGTCGCCCGGTTATCTGGAACGGCAGGTGCGCGCCATTGTGATGATCAAATTCCCGCCCGGCAAGCGCGAGATGATCGAGGCCGCGCTGGCCAAAATCCCGCAACTGACCTCGCTTTACTCGATCAGCGGCACGTTCGATATGGCGGGGGTGATTTCGGCCTCGTCGATGAAACGGCTGGATACGCTGCTTGATCAAATCGGCTGTCTGGACGGGATTGACGAAACCATGTCCTCTATCGTGCTATCCACCAAGATCGACCGCTAGGGCGAGGGCATAGACCCGTTACTCCGACGCCCCAGGTTTATTTTTGGTCGAATATTACTTATCGTTGGATTTCTGGTTCAGTTTGTAAAGGGAGGCCGCCATTGGACCATCAGACAGACAAAGCCGGAAACCGGTCGATTATCGTCATCGGAGCGGGGATTGCAGGGATTTCAACCGCAATCTGGTTGCAGCGCGCCGGTAAAAAGGTGCTGGTGCTGGATCGCGGTCAGGCGGGCATGGGCACAAGTTACGGCAATGGCGGGGTGCTGGCGTCCTGTGCCATGGTGCCGGTCACCAGCCCCGGATTGCGGGGCAAGGGGCCGCGCCTGTTGCTGGACCGCGATTTCCCGCTGTTTTTGCGCTGGTCCTATTTGCCGCGCCTGTATCCGTGGCTGCGCAAGTATCTGGCCCATGCCAACGACGCCGACACCCGCCGCATCGCCAAAGGGCTGACGCAAATCACCGGCGACAGCGTCGAGCAGCATCAGGCGCTGGCTGGGGGAACCGCGGCGGCGCGCTATCTGGTGCGCGGCGATTACACCTTTGCCTATGCGGATCGCGCTGCGTTCAGGGCCGATGCCTATGCCTGGGCCTTGCGGGCCGAGGCGGGGTTTATCCCCGAGCTGGTCGAGGGCCCCGCCGTGCAGGAATACGAACCCGCGCTTGGCTCCGCCACCGGATTGCTGGCGGTGATGCGCGGCCATGGCCACATCACCGCGCCCGGGGCCTATGTGCAGGCTTTGGCCGACGAGATGCGCAAGAACGGCGGGGAATTACGCCAGGCCGAGGTCAGCGATTTCGAGCTGACCGACGGGCGTATCACGGCGGTGATCACCGATCAGGGGCGGATGGCCTGCGACACGGCGGTGCTGACCACCGGCGTCTGGTCCAAACCCCTGATGAAAAAGCTGGGGCTGAACATCCCGCTGGAATCCGAGCGCGGCTATCATGTGGTGTTCACCAACCCCTCGATCAAACTGCGCCAGCCGCTGATGATCGCGGCGGGCAAGTTTGTCGCAACCCCGATGGAGGGCGGCCTGCGCTGCGCGGGCATTGTCGAATTTGGCGGGCTGAAGGCCGGCCCATCCAGGGCACCGCTGGCATTCATGTATCGCAAGGTCAAAGAAAGCTTTCCCGATCTGCGCTATGAGCGCACCGAAGAATGGCTGGGCCACCGCCCTGCCCCCGCCGACAGCCTGCCATTGATTGGCGAAATCGGTCAAACCGGTATTTTTACGGGGGTGGGGCATCATCATATTGGCTTGACAGGCGGGCCGAAAACGGGCCGAATACTGGCGGACCTGATCGCGCAAAACCGGAACAACACAGATTTCGGGGCGTTCAGCCCGATGCGTTTTACCTAACCGAATCCATGGGAGGATTAATTACATGACCAAACTGACAACCGTGGCGATGATCGCCACCGGCCTTGCGCTGGGCAGCGCCGCCAGCGCCGAGACCTGGGATCTGCCGATGGCCTATTCGGCCACCAACTTTCATTCGGCCACGGGGGCCGAGTTCGCGCAATGCGTAACCACCGGCACCGGTGGCGCGCTGACGCTGGTTACCCATCCGGGCGGCTCGCTGTTTGCCGGTGGCGAGATCAAACGCGCCATCCAGACCGGGCAGGTCAATATCGGCGAGCGGCTGCTGTCGGGCCACCAGAACGAAAACATTCTGTTCGGCTTTGATTCAATCCCGTTCCTTGCCACCTCATTCGAGGACAGCGAACGCCTGTTCGACGCGGCCCATGACACCATCGAAGCGGTGCTGGAAGACCAGAATCTGCACATGCTGTATTCGGTGCCCTGGCCCTCGCAAGGGCTGTATTTCAAGAAAGAGGTCAACTCGGTTGCCGATATGGCCGGAATCAAGTTCCGTTCGTATAACAGCGCAACCGCGCGACTGGCCGAACTGACCGGCATGTTGCCGGTGCAGATCGAGGCCGCCGAAATCAGTCAGGCATTTGCAACCGGTGTTGCCGAATCAATGATTTCATCGGGGGCAACCGGATATGACCGCAAGGTCTGGGAAAGCCTGACCCATTTCTATGACGTGCAGGCATGGTTGCCGCGCAACTATATGCTGGTCAATCTGGAAGCATGGAACGGTCTGGACGAATCCACCCAAAACGTGGTGAACGGCTGTGCCGAGATTGCCGAGTACGCCGGCGATTGGCGCTCTATCCAGTATACCGGCTTTACCCTGAGCAAACTGGCCGAAAACGGTATGGTTGTGACCCCTCCGGGCGAGCAACTGGCCACCGAGTTGCGGGCGATTGGCGAGCAAATGACCGCGGAATGGCTGGAAAAAGCCGGTGCCGAAGGTCAGGCGATCATCGACGCGTATAACGCGGGCAACTAAGGCAAAGGGGGCGGGTGAACCCGCCCCCGTTCGACCCAAGAC
>JALXER010000184.1:5214-6012 GCA_027069385.1 Paracoccaceae bacterium | reverse complement strand
ACCCCTTACCTTATGTACTAGCGGGATCAGGCCGTGGTTGTGGTCGCGCGCTTCAGCCCTCAGAGCACGCCGATTTCCGCGAGCTTGTTGCGCAGATCATTCGGCAGGGTTTCCTGACCAGCCACATATTTCCCCGCATCTCGCGGCGCATCCCCGGGGGGTAAATAGCGCCAGCCCTGAAACGGGCGGCGCGGTTGCGGGATGGTATGAAACAGCTGCGGGTCCAGCACGATGCCGCAGCGCCGAATGCCGTCCTCGCCGATCACTTCGTCAAAGCCAAGGATGCGCTGGCGCGAGGTAACCACCCCCTTGATCACCCAATAGATCGACCCGCCATCCAGCAATTCGTCCCCCCGACGTGGCCACATGCGGGTAACATGGCGCAGCCTGCCGGCCTCGGCCAGCCGCGCCGCCTGCCATGCCGCCTGCGTATCGATGCTTTCCGAGCCGACGCTCAGCTTGATCATATGAAGTTTTGCCATATGGGTTCATACCCCGCGCGGCGCGCTTGATAAAGCACTGAATGCGGCGTACCCTTTCGACCCAGTCAGGCGAACCGGGGCGACCTTATGAGTGATGCATTACCGAAATGGCAACAAATCTCGCTGGATGTGTTGCGCGAAAAATATGCCAAAGGCGAGGAACAGGCGCTGGATGGCGATGCGATGGTTGCCGCGATCCGCTCGCGGGTGGCGCGCGGGCTGGCGGCGGTGGATAACGGCGATGTGCAAGGCGCGTTTCTGGATGCGTTGAACGGCGGGTTTATCCCGGGCGGGCGGGTGAATTCGGCAGCCGGAA
>JALXER010000184.1:0-5204 GCA_027069385.1 Paracoccaceae bacterium | reverse complement strand
GTTTTGTGCAACCTGTGGGGGATAGCGTATCGTCAACCGTTGACGGCAAGGTCGGGATTTATCACGCGCTGCGCCAGGCGGCCGAGACCATGCGGCGCGGCGGTGGCGTCGGCTATGACTTTTCCAGCATTCGCCCGCGGGGCGCGCGCGTTGCGGGCACCGACAGTGCGGCTTCGGGGCCGGTTTCCTATATGCATGTGTTCAACCAGTCTTGCGCCACGGTGGAGAGCGCCGGCGCGCGGCGCGGCGCGCAAATGGGGGTGCTTCGGGTTGATCATCCCGATATAGAGGAGTTCATTTCGGCCAAACGCTCCAAAGGGCAATTGTCCAATTTCAACATTTCCGTGGGTGTTTCCGACGATTTCATGCACGCATTAAACAATAACGCCTATTTCGAACTGGTGCACAAGGCCCGCCCCGCCAAGGGCGGAAAACAGCGCAAAGATGGCAAGTGGATTTATAAATCCATCCCCGCCAAGGCCCTTTGGGATACGATTATCCGCAATACCTATGACGCCGCCGAACCGGGGATTCTGTTTCTGGACCGGATCAACGAACAGAACAACCTGCACTATTGCGAGGTCATCGAAGCCACCAACCCCTGCGGCGAAATTCCGATTCCCGATCATGGCTGTTGCTGTCTGGGCAGCATGAACCTTACTCGCTTTATAATAGAACCCTTTCAACAGCCCCGCTTTGATTTCGATCGGTTCAACGAGGTGGTGACCACCGCGGTGCGGATGCTCGACAATGTGCTGGATGCCACCAACTGGCCACTGCCCGAACAGGCAGCCGAGGCCGCCGCCAAGCGCCGCATAGGGCTTGGGTTTACCGGTCTTGGCGACGCGCTGATCATGCTCGGGCTGCGCTATGACACCCCGCAGGCGCGCGAATTTGCCGCCACCCTGACCCGCACTATGCGCGACACCGCCTATCGGGCCAGCATTGCGCTGGCACGCGAAAAGGGGCCGTTCCCGATGCTGGAGGCGGAAAAATACCTGCAATCGGGCATGGCAAAACGACTGCCCGAGGATATTCGCGCCGATATCCGCGCGCACGGGATTCGCAACTCGCACCTGCTTTCCATCGCGCCGACCGGCACGATCAGCCTGGCCTTTGGCGACAACTGCTCGGGCGGGATCGAGCCGGCGTTTTCGTGGTTCTACACCCGCAAAAAACGCGGTTCGGATGACGAGATGCAGGAATACCGCGTCGAAGATCATGCCTATCGGATCTACCGCGAACAGGGCGGCGATGAATCAAACCTGCCCGATGCCTTTGTCAGCGCCATGGACATTTCGGCGCGCGACCACATGCAGATGCAAGCGGCAATCCAGCCCTATATCTGCGCGGCGATTTCCAAAACGGTGAACGTGCCCGCCGACTATTCCTTTGATGATTTCAAAGACTTGTACATGGATGCCTGGGCCGCCGGGTTGAAGGGAATCACCACCTACCGCCCTAATGACATTACCGGTTCGGTGCTGTCCATCGACACGCCCAAACCGGCCGAGATCACCCCGATGGAGCGCCCCGCGCAACTGGAAGGCAACACCTACAAAATCCGCTGGCCCGAAAGCGAACACGCGATTTACATCACCATCAACGATGTGATCAGCGACGGGCAGCGCCGCCCGTTCGAGGTGTTCATCAACTCGAAAAACATGGAGCATTTCGCCTGGACCGTCGCCCTGACCCGGATGATCTCGGCGGTGTTCCGGCGCGGGGGCGATATCAGCTTTGTGGTCGAAGAGCTAAAGGCCGTGTTCGACCCGCGGGGTGGTGCGTGGATTCAGGGCCGCTATATCCCGTCGATTCTGGCGGCAATTGGCGGCGTGATCGAACAGCATCTGGTGCAGATCGGCTTTATGACTCCGGGGAACGCCCTGAAACAGGATCCCGAGATCACCACCACCGTCCGCCCGCGCGCCCCCGCCTGCCCCAAATGCGGCCAATACGCCCTGCGCATGCAAGAAGGCTGCATGGTCTGCGGCGAGTGCGGGTATAGCAAATGCGGATAACGGTCGGGAAATACAATGTATAGCCTGGGGCGCAGGATCGCATTCGCCTATGGCAACGCCATCATCCTGATGTTCTTTTCCGAGTACTTTTTCCTGAACGAATCGCCGGTCTTCGAGTTGCTGGACACGCTGAAAACCGCTCCGGTTCTGGCGGTGCCGGCGTTGCTTTCATTTGCGGGGTTTTACACCCTGTTTACCTATCCGATGCTGGTTGCCCTGTCCCGTTTCAATGCCCGCAGCCTGTCCGGGCTATTGCTGGCCGGTACGCTGTTTGGCTGGGCCACCGAAGGGCTGACAGTTCCGGTGATCTACGAAGCAATGCCGGTATCGTTCTTCTTTCCCAGCGTCGGCTGGCACGGGTTGATCGATGTTCTGCTGGGCTGGTATTTGGTCCGGCTGGCAATGCGCAAGCTTGGCTGGGCGCTGTTGGCGGGGGTGTTTATCCTGCTTGGCGCGGCATGGGGGGGTTGGGCAACATGGTATTGGGGGCCGGATTCCATGGCACCGCTTACCCCGCAGGAATTCGCGGTTTTTGCAACGGTAAGCGGCAGTTTCTGGCTGGTGGGCATGGTGCTGGCAGACCGGCTTGGCCGAGCGGATTTCAACGCGTCAAAATGGGAAATATGGGGGGTTGGCATGGTGTATCTGGTGCTGTTTGTTGTGATTGCCATGCCCTTTTTCCCCTTTTCATTATTCATCTTGCCTTTGATCGGCGTAACCTTTCTTGCCCTTTGGCGCGGTCGCAATCAAACAGGGGGCGCAACAATACTGGCGCAATTGCACCCGCAACGCCCCCCTTGGCGGGCTTATGCGCTGGTGCCCCTGACGCCGCTAAGCGCGGCGTTGGTCTATCCGCTGATGTTTCACGCCAACAGGCAAGTGCCCACGCAAGACATTGTTCTGGGGTTGCTATCCATTTCGGCTCTTTGGTTTGCACTGGCCCTTGTGGCCCCGTTTTTTCGTCGCACGAACACCGATTGACCCAACCGGTAGGGTGCTTGGTTCCCGCGCACCGTTATTCCTGAATGGCCACCCACCAGCGCCGCGCGGCAATGATAGCCCACAGGCCTTCGGCGATCAGAAACGGGTAGGAACCAATCAGATAGGCATAGACCGCGGCCATGGCGCAGCCCAGCGCGAAGGTCGCGATAAACACCGGCGCGCGTTTTTCCAGCGCATAGCTGCCGACCATGATAACGATGGCGACAATGCCAAGGGTTTCGATATGTGCCATTGCGTTCCTTTGTTTCCCCTAGCCCATTTGCAAGACCGGCTGGCCAAGGGCCTGCGCGCGGGTCAGGCAATTTTCGGCCCCATAGGGCGCATTTACCAGCAGCAGCCCGCTGCCGGTCATGCCCACACCGCCCTTTAGCGTAAACCCGACCTCGTGTCGCAAGTGGTTGATTTTAAGGCCGGAAATAAGGTCGTTATGGCGGTTGGCAGGCAGGATCGGATACCAGATCATCACACAGGCCTGCGGCCATTTGGCCAGCAGTTTCATCGTAAATGCCGCCACCTGCGCGTATTCGGTTTTGACCTCGTAAGACGGATCAACCAGCACCAGCCCCTTGCGCGGCGTGGGCGGCGACAGGGCCAGAACCCCCTCGTAACCGTCGCGGTGATGCACGGCGGTGGTGGCGGATTTCAGCGTCCGCTTCAGGGCCTTGTGCTCGGCGGGGTGCAGCTCCATCAGGTGCAGGCGGTCCTGTTCGCGCAGCAGGGTTCGGGCAATCAGCGGAGAGCCGGGATAGGCCGCATCCCCATAGCGCGCACGGGTTGCCAGCACCGCGGTTCGCAGCGGGCAATCTGGCAGGGAGATCGCGTTGATTCCCTCGGCCGCCTCGGCGGTTTTGCGCGATTCGGAGGAGTCCAGATCGTAAAGCCCGCGCCCGGCATGGGTCTCCAGATAAGAAATACCGCGCGCCTTGCGGGTCAGCAGGGTCAGCATCTCGGCCAGCACCAGATGCTTGTGCAGGTCGGCCGGATTGCCGGCGTGATAGGCGTGTTGATAGGACAGCATGCGGGGGTGATAACGGCTATTTCGGACAAAAGCCAGAAAATGTGTGGCGGGGGGTTTTCGACTCCGACAAAAAGCCCTATGTAATGCCTGACTGAAACACTTATAAAAGGGGTAATACCATGCATGTTGGCTTTAAACTTCCGGACGTAACCTTTCACACGCGGGTGCGCGACGAAAGCATCGGCGGTGACAATCCGTTCAAATGGGAAGACAAAACCACCGACGATTTTTTCAAAGGCAAGCGGGTAATCCTGTTTTCGCTGCCCGGCGCGTTTACGCCCACATGTTCGACCTACCAGCTTCCGGGGTATGAAAAAGGCGCGGCCGATTTCCGCGCCGAAGGCATTGACGAAATCTATGTGATGTCGGTGAACGATACCTTTGTGATGAACAAATGGTCGTGGGATCAGGAACTGGAAAACGTTAAGGTTATCCCCGACGGTGCCGGTGTTTTCACCCGCCATATGGGCATGCTGGTGGACAAATCCAATATCGGTTTTGGCATGCGCAGCTGGCGCTATGCGGCGATTGTCAATGACGGCGTGGTCGAGGCCTGGTTCCAGGAACCGGGGATCGAGGACAACCACGGCGACGACCCTTACGGCGAAAGCTCGCCCGAAACCGTGATGGCCTGGCTGAAAGCCAACAAGTAATTTTTCTGGAGGGGCGGTGCAAAAGCGCCGCCCTTTTTCCATGCAAAAACGCCCGCGTATCGCCGGGGGGGCTGGGTTTCTTGCTTGTACCCTTTTGCGGCGGGAGCAAGGCCGCAAGGTGGAATCGATTGTGCCGGCTGGATTGGCCCGGATACTGATTACACATCGCCGCCTGCTTTTCGCAGCACCGGAAACACCGGTGTTGACCCGCTGGAGCGGACAGCGATTTACACCGCAGGGCAAGTTCTTTTTCAGGCGAACCGCGCTGCGCGTTAAAGGTTGATCTGCCCGACACAATCGACTCCCGAACCTTTGCAGGCCCGTTGGGCATGGATCAGGTTTTAGGCAAATTCTATGAAAATCCGGTAAAGCAGGCGCGCGCCCCGGGGGCGGATGGCGCAACAGCGGGGCCAAAACACCTTGCCCGACTGACCCTACTAAACCACTACCGGCTTGCGCCGGTAGGATTTTGGATATGATTTTCCAGGTACTGAAGTACGATGTCTTGCG
>JALXER010000183.1 GCA_027069385.1 Paracoccaceae bacterium | reverse complement strand
GTACCGGTCTGGGCCTGAAGGCAGAAATCAACCTGATGTCGCGCTTTGACCGCAAGAACTATTTTTACCCCGACCTGCCGCAGGGCTATCAGATTTCGCAGCTTTACCACCCGATTGTCGGCGAGGGAGAGATTCTGGTCGATATGGAACCGGGCGTGGCCCGCAAGGTGCGGGTCGAACGCATTCACATGGAACAGGATGCAGGCAAATCCGTGCATGACATGGACCCCGAATTGTCGTTTGTCGACCTTAACCGCTCGGGCGTGGCGTTGATGGAAATCGTCAGCCGCCCCGATATTCGCGGCCCCGAGGAAGCGGCGGAATATGTGCGCAAACTACGCCAGATCCTGCGCTATCTGGGCACCTGTGACGGCAACATGCAAGAAGGCTCGCTGCGCGCCGATGTCAACGTTTCGGTGTGCAAACCGGGCGATTACGAGCGCTTTCGCGAGAATGACGATTTCAACGTGCTGGGCACCCGCTGCGAGATCAAGAACATGAATTCCATGCGCTTTATCCAGCAGGCGATTGATTACGAGGCCAAGCGCCAGATTGCCATTCTGGAGGATGGCGGCAGCATCGATCAGGAAACCCGGCTTTATGATCCGGTCAAGGGCGAAACCCGCTCTATGCGCTCCAAGGAAGAGGCCCACGATTACCGTTATTTTCCCGATCCCGACCTGCTGGCGCTGGAGATCGAGCAAAGCTGGGTGGACGAAATCAAGGCGGGGCTGCCCGAACTGCCGGACGAGAAAAAGGCACGGTTTGTCAACACTTTCGGCATTACCGAATATGACGCGGGCGTGCTGACCGCCGACGTGGCCAACGCCGCCTATTTCGAAGAGGTCGCCAAGGGGCGCAAGGGTAAAACCGCCGCCAACTGGGTGATCAACGAGCTGTTTGGCCGCCTGAACAAAGAGGGCCACGGCGTGGCCGATTCGCCGATTTCGGCGGCGCAGCTTGGCGGGATTATCGACCTGATCGAAAAGGGGGATATCTCGGGCAAAATCGCCAAAGACCTGTTCGAAATCGTCTGGACCGAGGGCGGCGATCCGGCCGAAATCGTCGAGGCGCGCGGCATGAAACAGGTCACCGATACCGGCGCGATCGAGGCCGCGGTTGATGCGGTCATGCAGGCCAACCCCGACAAGGTCGCCGCAGCCAAGGCAAAGCCAAGCATGGCGGGCTGGTTTGTCGGTCAGGTGATGAAGGCCACGCAGGGCAAGGCCAACCCCAAGGTGGTGAACGAAATCATTCGCGCCAAACTGCAAGATTAGGCGGGCCATACGGTTTCAATTGAAATCCCGCCCGTGTTTGCGCTACAACATCGGGAATCGCCAAGGCCCGCTGACCAAAGGACATTTTATGTTTGAATACCGCCTGTTACCCGTCCCGACCGCTGCAAAAAAGGTCAAGGGCCTGAAAACCGCCGCCGAACGTTTTGCCCACACCATGGCCGAGGCCCTGAACCACGAGGCCAAATCGGGCTGGGAATTCGTGCGTCAGGAAAGCTTTCACGTCGAAGAAAAGGCCGGCATGATGGGCAAGGTCAAAGAAGCGCGCATCACCTATCTGGTCTTTCGCCGCGAAGTAGCCGGAGAGACCGTGCCGCTGGATGTGAAACTGCAACAGATGCAGGCCAAACGGGCCATGGCAGCCACGGCCGCACCGGCAGCGGCGGCTGTTGCGGCACCGGTTTTTGATGAACCCACCGTAGTTGCACCCACACCACCCCAGGCCGCCCAGCAACCGCTTAGCGCGACGCAAGAACCCTTCCCCGAGCCGATGCTAAGCCCGCAAGCCATGGAAGATCATGTCGGCCCCTATTCCACCGGCACTGCCCAGACCAACCCCGGTTTTGCCGACGAACTGGGCCAGAAACCGGCGCGCATTTTCGAACCGTTGCAAACCAATGATACTGGCCCGGGTGACGCGCCAAATCTTGGCCCCGCCAGCAAGGACTAGAGCCTAGACCCCGGCCACATCCAGCGACAGGGCGTGAACGCGCTCGTCCAGTTCGGCCTTTAGCGCGGCATAGATCGCCCGTTGCTGCGCTACGCGGTTCATGTCGTTAAAGGCGGCGGCGCGGATGATCACCTTGAAATGGGTCTCGCCACCTTCGACATAGCCACCATGGCCACGGTGCGATTCGCTTTCATCAATGATTTCAAGATGATCAGGGGCAAACGCCGCTTGCAATTTTTGTTCGATCCGTTCCGCATAGGTCATTTTTTTGTCCAATCTGCTAATTCAGGGCTTGGGTTTTCCTGCGTTTTGTCTATTGTATTGGCCTCTATCTGGAAAGCAGGAAAATCGCAATGGCGCGCAAACCTTCAGCATTTGACTTTGATATTTCCGTGTCTGCCGACAAAAAACGGCGCGCCAAAAAGCGCGGTATGTCCGGTGCGGTGGAAACCTCTTCGCGGGTATGTCACAAAGATGGCTGCCAGATGCCCGGCAAATACCGCGCGCCCAAATCCGCCGATAATCTGGATGAATTTGTCTGGTATTGTCTGGACCACATCCGCGAGCATAACAAAAAGTGGAACTTTTTCGAGGGGCGCGCAACGCTGACTCCCGAACAGGCCGCGGCGGAAAACAATGTGTGGGGGCGCCCGACGCAGCCTTTCGGGGATCAGGGCAAGTCCGCGCCGGTTGATCCGGAACTGGCCGCATGGCAGCGCCTTGGCTTTGACGACCCGCACGAGGTGCTCGGGGCCAATGCCACGCTGAACCCGGCCAAGGGCCAACGGCGCGCCAACAGCCGCCGCCTGCCCCCGACCGTGTCAAAAGCGCTGGAAATTCTGGATGCGCGCGACACCATGACCAAAACGGAAATCCGCAAAGTTTACAAGGCCTTGGTCAAAGACCTGCATCCGGATATGAACGGCGGTCGGCGCGACGACGAAGAGCGCTTGGCCGAGGTGGTCTGGGCGTGGGACCAGATCAAAAGTTCGCGCAGTTTCAGCGCCTAATCCATCACCGCCGCCAGCAGCGCGCGGGTATACTCGGTTTGCGGGTTGTCGAAAATATCGGCGGCAAGGCCGGATTCGACCACGTCTCCGGCCTGCATGACCATCACTTTGTGGCTAAGGGCGCGCACCACGCGCAGGTCGTGGCTGATGAACAGATAGGCAAGGTTGTGACGCCGCTGCAAGGCGCGCAGCAGCTCGACAATCTGCACCTGCACGGTCATGTCCAGCGCCGAGGTCGGCTCGTCCAGCACCAGCAGTTTCGGTTTCAGGATAATGGCGCGGGCGATGGCGATGCGCTGGCGCTGGCCGCCGGAAAATTCGTGCGGATAGCGCTCTTTGAAACCGGGGTGGAGGCCGACCTCCTCCAATGCTTCGTCTACGGCGCGGGTGCGGTCTGCTACGCCGCCATGCACCTCCAGGCCTTCGGCGACGATTTCCTCTATGGTCATGCGTGGCGACAGCGAACCGTAAGGATCCTGAAACACGATCTGCATTTCCTTGCGCAACGGCTGCAGGGCGCGCCCGTGCAGGTCGTGCAATGCCTGCCCGTTGAACCGGATCGTCCCGTCCGAGGAAATCAGCCGCAGCAGCGCCAGCGCCACCGTGGTCTTGCCCGAGCCGCTTTCGCCCACGATCCCCAGCGTTTCACCGGCGCGGATCGACAGGTCAATCCGGTTGACCGCCTTGATATGCCCCACCGTGCGCCGCAACAGGCCGCGCCGGATCGGGAACCAGACCTTCAGCTTGTCGGTTTCCAGAATGAGCGGCGCATCGGGCGCAACCGGATCGGGCGCACCGCTGGCCGCCGCTGCCAGCAGCTTGCGGGTATAGGCGTGTCGGGGCGTGGCAAAAATCGCTTCGGTATCGCCGCTTTCGACCACATGGCCGTCCTGCATCACATGCACCCGGTCGGCAATGCGTTTGACGATCCCCAGATCATGGGTGATAAACAGCACCGCCAGCCCTTCGGCCTTTTGCAGATCGGCCAGCAATTCCAGTATTTGCGCCTGAATGGTGACATCCAGCGCCGTCGTCGGTTCATCCGCGATCAGCAACTTGGGCTTGTTGGCCAGCGCCATCGCGATCATCACCCGCTGGCGTTGCCCACCCGAAAGCTGGTGCGGATAGGCCCCCAACCGCGATTTCGCCTGTTTGATCCCGACTTTTTCCAGCAATTCCAGCACCCGTTTGCGCGCCGTTGTACCACGCAGCCCCTGATGCAGGCCCAGACTTTCGGAAATCTGTTTTTCGATGGTGTGCAACGGGTTGAGCGAGGTCATCGGCTCTTGAAAAATAAAGCTGATCTCGTTGCCGCGAATATGCTCCAGAATGGCCGGACCGGCGGTGGTCAGTTCCTCGCCGTTATACCTGACCGAGCCGCTGACCCGCGCGCTTTCAGGCAGCAGCGACACGGTGGACAGCGCCGTGACCGACTTGCCCGAGCCGCTCTCTCCGACGATTGCCACGGTTTCACCGGCGTGGATATCAAGGTTGACATCGATCACCACCGGCGGGGCATCGTTAAAGGCAACGCTGAGGTTGCGCAGGGATAGCACCGGCGCGGTCATGAAAAGGTCTTTCTGGGGTCGAACGCATCGCGCACCCCTTCGAAAATGAACACCAGCAGCGTTGTCATGGTCACGATGGTGACAAAGGCCGAGCCGGACAGCCACAGCGCCCCGATATGCGCCTTGGCCTGTTGCGCCAGCTCGCCCAGCGACGGATAGGATTGCGGCAGGCCAAAGCCCAGAAAGTCCAACCCGGTCAGGGTGCCGATCGAGCCGATAATCACAAAAGGCAGCATGGTCAGCGTGGCTACCATGGCATTTGGCAACACATGGCGGAACATGATCTTGCGGTCCGAAACCCCCAGCGCCTTGGCGGCGCGCACATATTCAAAGTTGCGGGCGCGCAGAAACTCGGCGCGCACCAGCCCGTCCAGCGCCCCCCAGCCGAAAATGATGATCAGCCCGGTCAGTATCCAGAAATTCATCGTGATCACCGAGGACAGGATAATGATGATATACAGCATCGGCACCGAGGACCAGATTTCGGTGAAGCGCTGGAACAGCAAGTCCACCAGCCCGCCGAAATAGCCCTGAATCGCCCCGACCGCAATCCCGATAATCGAGGTCGGAATCGTCACCATCAGCGCAAACAGAATGGAAGTCCGGAACCCGTACAGGATGCGCGCCACCACATCGCGGGCCTGATCATCGGTGCCCAGCCAGTGCAGCGCACTTGGCGGGCTTAGCGCGTGTTCGATATTCGCGGTATCGTGGCTGGCAAAGCTATAGGGGATCGGCGCCCACAGGATCCAGCCGGTTTCAAGCTGCTGGCCGTCAACCTCTCCGTCCAGCGCATCCTGATACACGCCGTCTGGGTCGTCAAAACAGGATTCCAGCCCGCCGGTCTTGATCAGGCATTGCACATCGTTGCGCGAATACTTGGCCGCGGTCTGGAAATCGCCGCCAAAGTCGGTTTCGATATAGGTGTTGAACATCGGCCAATACAGTTCGCCGCGATAGCTGACCGCGATGGGCTGGTCATTGGCCAGAAATTCGGAAAACAGCGACGTAAGGAACAAAATGCCGAAAATCCACAGGCTCCAGAATGCCCGCCGGTTGGCCTTGAAATTCGCCAGTCGGCGGCGTTGTAGGCTGGTCAGTTTCATACGCGGCGGTTCTCGAAGTCAATGCGCGGGTCGATCCAGACATAGGTCAGATCTCCGATCAGTTTGATCAGCAACCCCAGCAGGGTAAAGACATACATCGTGGCATACATCACCGGATAATCGCGCGAAATGGTGGCGGTAAAGGCAAGCCGCCCCAGCCCGTCCAGCGAAAAGATGGTTTCGATAAACAGGTTGCTGCCCAGAAACACGCCGATAAACAGCGCCGGAAATCCGGCCACCACGATCAGCATGGCGTTGCGGAAAACATGGCCGTACATCACCCTGCGTTCCGACAGACCCTTGGCGCGCGCAGTGACAACATATTGCTTTTTGATCTCGTCCAGATAGGAATTCTTGGTCAGCAG
>JALXER010000182.1 GCA_027069385.1 Paracoccaceae bacterium | reverse complement strand
AGCCAGAACGTATTCGGCTTTAAGCCCGTCAAGCAGAGGTTCTGTCCGGGTAATGTCATTGCGTTGTCCGCCAGTCAGAATAAATCGCACCGGATTTCCCGTCACGTCAGTTGCTGCATGGATTTTGATACCTAATCCACCTTTTGACCGGCCCAATGCATTAGGGCGCAGACCTATACCCCCCCTTTTTTAGCCCCTGCGCTATGCTGGTGTGCCCGACAATGGTGGAGCCGACCAGAATATATTCAAAGTCGGGGTCATCAGCTAACGCCTTGAAAAGAGTCTCCCGAACCCCGGCCCGACCCCACCGGTTAAACCGTTGACAGACCGAATTCCATTTGCCAAATTCACTCGGCAACGCGCGCCAACGGGCACCACTACGCGCCAGCCACAAAACCGCTTCGACAAACAAACGGTTATTGTTGCCGCTGCGGCCAGGACCGGATTTCTTGCCTGGCAAGTGCGGGGAAAGCCGGGCCCAAACCTGATCATTTAATTCCTCTATTGCCATACATGCTGACCTCCTTCAGCATGTAGCTTCAATCACAAATAAAGTGATTTGTGAATCCTGAATGTCAACACGACCTAACAATCACGAACCGTAGCACTCCCGCCCGTCGTCGGCGCATTGCTTACGCAATGCGCCTCCTCCCGTTGGGCCGGGCCTCGGCTTCGCCTCGGCAGGGGGCCTGCCCCCTCTGGCGCAAGCGCCATTCACCCCCCCCAGGGTATTTGTAGAAGAAGGAAAGGGACTTCATTCTTCTACAAATACTCTCAGGGGGGAGCGACGAATGTCGCGAGGGGGCGGAACGCCCCCATACCGCCCGCAGGGCGGCCCGGCCCAAAGGGAAGCCTTGTGTTTGGCTTGCCAAACACAGGGCTGGACTGCGGGAGAGCTACGATTCGGGTTACACGGCACTGCCACCCACGGTCAGGCCGCTGATCAGCAGGGTTGGCTGGCCGACGCCCACAGGCACCGACTGGCCGTTTTTCCCGCAAGAACCGATCCCCGGGTCCATGGCCATGTCATTGCCGATACCGCGCACCCGTTTCAGCGCCGACGGGCCGTCGCCGATCAGGGTTGCGCCTTTGACCGGATGGGTGATCTTGCCGTTTTCCACCCGGTATGCTTCGGTGCAAGAGAACACAAACTTGCCGTTGGTGATATCCACCTGCCCGCCTGAAAAATTCACCGCATAGATCCCGTCATCCATGCTTGCAATAATCGCCTGCGGATCATCGCTGCCGTTCTCCATCACCGTATTGGTCATGCGCGGCATTGGCGCGTGGGCATAGGTCTGGCGTCGGCCGTTGCCGGTCGGTTCCACCCCCATCAGGCGCGCATTCTGCCGGTCTTGCATATAGCCGACCAGAATACCGTCCTCGATCAGGGTGTTGCGCTGGCTTGGCGTGCCTTCGTCATCAAAGCTGAGCGAGCCGCGCCGGTCGGGGATGGTTCCGTCATCGACCACCGTTACCCCCTTGGATGCCACGCGCTTGCCCATCAGCCCGGCAAAGGCCGACGAGCCTTTGCGGTTGAAATCCCCTTCCAGCCCGTGGCCGACGGCCTCGTGCAGCAGAATGCCGGGCCAGCCGGCCCCGAGCGCCACATCCATCACACCGGCGGGCGCGTCCTGCGCCTCCAGATTGGCCAGCGCGATGCGGCGGGCCTAGCGCGTTG
>JALXER010000181.1 GCA_027069385.1 Paracoccaceae bacterium | reverse complement strand
AGGCTCCTTTGCCGTATTTTGTGTTTTGGCCACGAATACTCTTTATTTCTTTTGGGTTATAGGTAAAGCGCTGTTGAATTAAGGCTCCGCCATTTCCGGCTTATAGCGTCCGCCATAACGTTTTAACTGCGTTTGCACAATGCCGTCTTCTGAAATGCTCACAACATAAAGCCGATCATATTCAGATTTTTCATTGATAGGCGCACCGCCTACCCCGCCTAGCGCATCTACGGTTTCGGGTATGGTGTTGGAATGACCCACCACTAAAACCCGGCCTTTAATCTGTTTGAGTTCCGCCGCCAAAACATCCAATGCACGCGGGTCATATATCTCTATATTCACACCGGACATTTCTGCCGTGGGGGCCGCGGTATCGCGGGTACGGATATAATCACTGGAATAAATGTGGGTGATGTTTTTCTTGCGCAAGAGGTCTGCCAATAGTTTGGCACGGGCTTGCCCCTCATGTGTCAGTGCAGGATCCTTGCCCGCATCTTCACCGGTTATTTTCTCGGCGTGGCGGACTAAATATATAACGGTATCTCTATAATCCGCCCCATCATTTCCACCCTTTGGCGATTGCTGACCTATTATTCGTATCTCATTGCCGGCGTCATCATCATTCCCGACTGGCTGCGCCGCATCCTGGCTGAACGCCGACAACGACGCAAGCGAAAGAAAACACAGACCCCATCTCAAAACGACAACTGACATGGGCCCCGAAATCATCTGGAAATACTTTCCCCATCTCGACGCGCACCAGCGCCGACAGATCGAAGCGCTGGATGGGCTGTACCGCGAATGGAACGCCCGCATCAACGTCATTTCCCGAAAGGACATCGACAATCTCTACCTGCACCACGTGCTGCATTCCATGGCCATCGGCAAGGAAGTAGCCTTCGCACCGGGTGCGCAGGTGCTCGACCTCGGCACCGGCGGTGGCTTCCCCGGCATCCCGCTGGCCATTCTGTTTCCCGAAACGCAATTCACCCTCATCGACGGCACCGGCAAGAAGATCAAGGTGGTGCAGGCCGTGGCCGAAGCCCTGCAACTGGACAACGTCGAGGCCCAGCACGTGCGCGCCGAAATGCTGAAAGGTCGCAAGTTCGACTTCGTGGTGAGCCGCGCCGTGGCCGCCCTCGACAAGCTGGTGATGTGGAGCTTCCCCCTCCTGAAGAAGCAGATGCAACACGCCCTGCCCAACGGCCTGCTCGCCCTCAAAGGCGGCAACATCCGATCGGAAATCGCCGCGCTGCCCAAGGGGTCCTACACCGAGTGCTTCCCCCTCACCGACTATTTCGACGAATCATGGTTCGAGGACAAGTACCTCGTGTACGTGCAGCAGTGATATACCTGAAACGAAGTGGTTTGGGAAAACCGGTTGTGAAAGTTGAAGTTGAGGGTTGAGCGTGTAGCGTTGAGCGTTTGGCACCCCTCAGGCAAATTTCGTGCGCTCGGTCACTCCTTCGCTCAGTCGCTCCTTCACTCCATCTCAAACTCCCGAACCGGATTGCGTTGGGTATACCAAAGAAGGGCAAAAAAATTCAGCGGCCTGGTCGAAACGAATCCTGCCAGGCCCTGCATGCGCTTGTCGCCAAAAGCTCAAAGACTGTCGATAACGCGCTTGAGCTTCTGCTGCACCTCCGAGGCGATGCCGAGCAAGGACTCATTGGGCACACTGGT
>JALXER010000180.1 GCA_027069385.1 Paracoccaceae bacterium | reverse complement strand
TTGCGATTCTATCTGGTCACAAGGCTGGGCGAACGGGTCATTGCCGATATCCGCATGGCGATCTATGACAAGGTGATCGGCATGAGCCCGGCTTTTTACGAAAGAACCATGACCGGAGAGGTGCTGTCGCGCCTGACCACCGATACCACGCTGATCCTGTCGGTGATCAGCAGCTCTATTTCGGTAGCGCTGCGCAACATGCTGGTTTTTCTGGGGGGGATGGTGTTTATGCTGTTTACCTCGGCCTATCTGACCGGGCTGGTCTTTCTGACCGTGCCGCTGATTGTGGTGCCGATCATCATCTTTGGCCGCCGCTTGCGCGCGCTTAGCCGCGAAAGCCAGGACCGGATCGCCGATGGCTCGGCGATGGCCTCCGAAACGCTGCTGGCGGCGCAAACCGTGCAGGCCTATACCCACGAATCCCAAAGCCGCGCGAAATATACCGTCCTGACCGAAGCGGCGTTCAACACCGCCAAGAAACGCATCCTGACCCGCTCATTCATGACGGCGAGCATTATCTTTCTGGTGTTTACCGGTATTGTAACGGTGCTGTGGGTCGGTGCGGGCGTGGTGCATAGCGGCGCCATGGATGCCGGCGCGCTGGTGCAATTTGTGATCTATTCGGTGATGGTGGCGGGCGCGGTCGGGGCGCTGTCGGAAATCTGGGGAGAGCTGCAACGCGCCGCAGGCGCAACCGAACGGCTGGTAGAGCTGATCCATGCGACCGACCCGATACAGGATGCCGAAAATCCGGTACCCGTACCTAACCCTGCCAGCGGCGAAATAACCTTTGACCACGTCAGTTTTGCTTATCCGTCTCGCCCCGAAACACTGGCGCTAAACGACCTGACGTTGCACATCAAAGCCGGGGAAACCGTGGCGCTGGTCGGGCCATCTGGCGCAGGTAAAACAACGGTTTTCCAAATGCTTATGCGGTTTTATGAACCTAACAGCGGTACGATCAGCCTTGATGGTGTGGAACTGGAGCAAATGCGGCGCGAGGACATGCGCACCCTGATGGCGCTGGTCCCGCAAGATCCGGTGATTTTCGCAACCACCGCGCGCGAAAATATCCGTTTTGGTCGTCCGAACGCAACCGATACCGAGGTCGAAGCCGCCGCCAGGGCCGCTGCCGCGCATGAATTCCTGCAAAAACTGCCCGATGGCTATGACGCTTTCGTCGGGGAACGCGGGGTAATGCTGTCGGGCGGGCAGAAACAGCGCCTCGCTATCGCGCGCGCCATTTTGCGCGACGCCCCCGTGCTGTTGCTGGACGAAGCCACTTCGGCGCTGGATGCGGAATCCGAACGCGCGGTGCAGCAAGCCGTTGAAGAAATGGCCAAAACCCGCACAACCCTGATCATTGCCCACCGGCTCGCCACGGTCAAAAAGGCTGACCGGATCGTGGTATTCGAGGAAGGGCGCATTGTTGCCCAAGGCACCCATGACGAGTTGATCTCGCAAAAAGGCCTGTATGCGCGCCTGGCCAAGCTGCAATTTACCGACGGATAGGGAGCGCCCCGAACCAAATCGAGGCGCTCCCGCACTCCAGCCATGGACTGGCTAAAGCCAGCCCACGACTTCCGTTTGGGCCGTGCCCTCGGCTTCGCCATCGGGCGGGTCGCTGCGCTAGCTTGGGGTTGCGAGTTGGGGGACGGTCGGGACGCGCCTATGGCGCGTGAAGGGTTGGGT
>JALXER010000179.1 GCA_027069385.1 Paracoccaceae bacterium | reverse complement strand
ACGTATGTCGCGAGGGGGCGGAACGCCCCCCTACCGCCCGCAGGGCGGCCCGGCCCAAAGGGAAGCCCTTGATTGCGTAAGCAATCACGGGCTGGACTGCGGGAGCGCTACCGGGTGGTGTGAACCGGCTTTGACTGGGCGGCGGCTTCGATATTCGGGTAATAGCGCCACAGGGTGTATGCGCGCACCACATAGCTGACCAGCAACGACGCCCACAGCCCGTGGTTCCCCCATAGCGGAACCAGCAGAACCAAGACCAGCGCGTAAACAACTGTGGTCTGGATCATCGCGTTGCGCATTTCCCTTGTATGGGTCGCACCGATAAAAATTCCGTCCAGCATCCAGCTGGCAAATCCGGTCACCGGGGCGAGCACCATCCACGGCAGATATACGGCGGCCATTCTTTGCACCTCAATCGAGGTCGCCATCACCGAAACCAGCCAGCCCCCCGCCAGCCCGAAGAACAGCGCCATCAGCACCGACCCGGCCGCCGCCCAGCCGCTGGTCAGCAGTGCAGCCCGTCGCAACCGCTGGCGCGAGCCCGCGCCCAGCGCATTGCCAACCAGCGTTTCGGCCGCAATGGCAAATCCATCCAGCCCGTAGGCAGTGATCGAAACAAACTGGATCAGGATCTGGTTGGCGGCAAGGGTTGTATCATCAATTCCGGCTCCGACAAACATAAACAGGATAAACGACAGTTCCAACAGCACCGAGCGCACCATGATATTGCCACTGACCCCGGCCATGGCCCTGATTTTTGCCCGATCGAATATCCGCACCCAATTGCGCCACTGATCCCCGTGAAACACACTGCGGCACATGAACAGCGCCAGTGCAATGCCGCTCCATTCCGCAATGATCGTCGCCACACTCACGCCGCCAACGCCCCAGCCCAGCCCCAGCACGAACCACAGGTCCAGCCCGATATTCAGCCCGTTCATCCAAAGTTGCAGCACCAGCATATCGCGAGTGCGTTCATGCGCAATCAGCCAGCCCGAAAGCGCATAAACACCGATCGCCGCGGGCGCGCCCCACACCCGGATGGCCAGATAGGTACGGGCCATGCCTTCCACCTCGGGGCTGGCGGGCGACAGGCGGAATATCAGCCAGAACAGCGGCACCTGCAACACCAGCAGCGCCACCCCGGCGGCCAGCGCCACGATCAACGCCCGCATCAGCAGCGCGCCGGTTTCCGCCCCGTCGCCTGCACCGCGCGCCTGCGCCACCATGCCCGAGGTGCCCATGCGCAGAAATCCGAATACCCAGTAGATCGCCCCGATAATCACCGCACCGATCCCCACCGCGCCGATCGGAGCCGCCAGCCCCAACTGACCAACCACACCGGTATCCACCGCGCCCAGAATCGGCACGGTGGCGTTGGAAATCACAATCGGGATCGCAATTTTCAGAACCCGCCGGTGGGATATCTCGTCACGCATCGCCTGGCATCAGAAAATGCCCCGTAGCCTGCGCGAACAGCTTGTGGCGATTGTCCTGCCATGCCTCGACATGCACCGAGGCAAACCGCCGCCCCGAGCGGTTGACCGTAGCGCGCGCATAGGCATCGCGTGGCAGGCCGGTGCGCAGATAGTCTACGGTAAAATCGATGGTCTTGGGCATGGCGCGCGGGCCGGTCGCGCCGGCCTCGAATTGCGGCCAGTAGATCGCCCAGGCCAGTTCTATCTGCGCGGCAACC
>JALXER010000178.1 GCA_027069385.1 Paracoccaceae bacterium | reverse complement strand
GGTCAGGAAACCGGCTGCCTTGAGCGGGCCGCGCAACGAGGGTTCATAAAGCTGCAATGCTTTGGAAATCCCGTGCTTGACCGCACCGGCCTGACCGGACAGACCGCCACCTTTCACGGTGGCCATTACGTCGAATTCACCTTCGACACCGGCAACCGAAAACGCCTGATTGATCAGCATTTGCAGCACCGGGCGGGCGAAATAGTCGTTCATCGGCTTGCCATTGACCGAGACCTTGCCCGAACCGGGTTTAATCCAGACGCGGGCAACCGCATCTTTACGTTTACCGGTAGCATAAGAGCGGCCCAGTTCGTCACGCACCGGCTCGCGGGCCGGCCCGGTTTCGACTTCGGCAACAACGGCTTCGGCCTGTACGGCCTCTTTCAGGTCGTCGAGCGATTTGATTTCATCAGTCATTATTTGGCGCTCCGGGTATTTTTGGGGTTCATGGCCTTAACGTCCAGCACTTCGGGCTGTTGTGCCTCCTGGCCATGTTCGGCACCGGCGTAAACACGCAGGTTGGTCATCTGTTTTTTGGACAGCGGGCCGCCGGGCAACATGCGCTGAACCGCTTTGGTGATGACCCGTTCGGGGTATTTCCCCTCCAGAATTTCGCCAGCCGTGCGGGATTTGATGCCGCCGGGGTGGCCGGTATGCCAGTAATAGTTTTTGTCGGCACGTTTGTTGCCGGTCAATTGCACCTTTTCGGCATTGATGACAATCACGTTGTCGCCCATGTCCATATGCGGGGTAAAGCTGGCTTTGTGCTTGCCACGCAAGCGCATGGCAACGATGGTGGCAAGACGGCCCAGAACCACGCCTTCGGCGTCGATCAGGATCCATTTCTTGTCAATATCGGCCGGTTTGGCAGAGAATGTTTTCATAACAGGGTTCCATTTTGGAAAAGGACGCACGAGCAAGCCCCGCGCAAATTCGATAGAGGGGTTTTAACGGTTCTGGTTACACAGTCAACCGCAAAAGCAATGAATTATATGCGTGATTACAACGGGTTAGAAATATGGTATTATTATACCCCATATCTGAGCCGCAATTCCAGCATCAAACCCCAGCTTGTGGTGGCAAATGCCTTTGATGCACCCAGCCCTCCGGCCCGCAAAACCTGACCGGCCCAGTTGTTGCAAGTCTGGAACAGGTGATAACTGCCCTGCCCCGGATAAAACACGCCATTGGGCGAGGCCGAAATCGGCACCATGCGGGCAAAACCGCTATCGACCTTGTTCAGCATGGCGGCAATGGCGGTCGGGGTCAGGCGCAGTTCCAGCGGATCAAGGCGGGCAAACACCTGACGGACGGGCGCGCGGCCCGTGACCACATGCATTACACTTTCCGAAGGCCACAGCATCGCTCGCGCCGCCATGCCCCATTCCACATCCCAGATCGTCGCCGCCCCCTGATAGAACCCCGCATCGCCCCAGCCGAATTCAAACCACTGCGCGGCGGGAAACTGCACCAGCAGCGCCCTGATATGCGGGCTGTCCTGCGCGGCCATGTCCTGCCGCTGAAACACGATACCGGTATGAAACCCGTAATCCACCACCAAGACCAACGCACCGCCCGGCTCTATCGGGTTTCCTTTCTCAAAGGCAAAGCCGTAAAAGGCAAACCACGCGGCGAACAGGCCAAGCGCAAACCGGCGTTTCATTTGGGCGGGATGGAATAGGTCAGGTTGGCATGGG
>JALXER010000177.1 GCA_027069385.1 Paracoccaceae bacterium | reverse complement strand
CCAAGAGGCCAATGCAATAGCGCTGGAATCGCGCGAATCTGTTAGCGGGGTGCTGCGGATCAAGGTGCCGGTGGCGACGGCGTTGCTGACCCCGCTGATTTGTGCGTTTATGCGGCAACACCCCGATTTATCGATTGAATTGGTCGAAAGCGATCTGCCGGTTGATATGATCGAGAGGCGTCTTGATGTGGCGTTCACCTCGGGCAACTCGACCGATGCCAATCTGCGTGTTGTGCCGTTGGGCAGCGTGTTCGAGATACTGTGTGCGTCGCGCGACTATCTGGCCGATAAGGCGATGCCAACGCGGCTGGCGGATCTGGGTGAACTGGATTGGGTGGCACATAGTGGCGAGCATAAGCAGGGCAGAATTACGGTGCGGCGCTCGGGGAAGCCGAACCAAAAGCTGCGCCAATCCCCTCGAATTATCACGCAAAGTGCGGCCTCTTTGAAGGGATTTATCGTGAACGGGGCGGGGTTTGGCATGTTGCCTTCGGCCTTTGTCGCCGAGGAATTGGCTAACGGGTCTCTGGTGCGGATTTTGCCCGAATACCAAGGCTATCATATTCCGATCAACGCGGTGTTCGGTTATCAAAACACGGTTCCGCTAAAGGTGCGGGTGTTTCTGGATTTTATCAAGGATAACCTGAAACTGCCGGAGTGTTGACGAGATAAGTATACTACGGTATGCAAAGCGTATGATTACAGGAATTGACCATATTCAGCTTGCCATGCCCGAGGGCCTTGAACCTGCCGCGCGGGCGTTTTTTGGCGGGGTTTTGGGGATGGCCGAAATCCCCAAACCGGAGAGCCTGCAAGGGCGCGGCGGGTGCTGGTTCGCCTGCGGGGCGCAGGAATTGCATGTCGGGGTTGAACCGGGGTTTCGACCGGCCAAAAAGGCGCATCCCGCGTTTCTGGTGCTCGATCTGGCGCAGTTGCAAAAGCGGTTGGAGGGCGCGGGAGTCACGGTAACAACCCAGCCCGCCATTCCCGGTGCCCGGCGGATATTTGTAGCGGACCCGTTTGGCAATAGAATTGAACTGATCGAACGGGTCGGGTGATTCGTGGCGGCGCGTCGGCTTTCGTTCCGGTGGCCCCCTTACGCCCGCGCCGCCCTGCAAGCGTTGGCACGGGCGGATAGGCTGCCTTTGGCAACCATTCAGGGGCAGACGGGACCGGGTGCCACAGGCCCGGCGGATGCAGCGCGGCGCGGGCGGGGCGGTGCCACGGGCGGGGCGTTGACGCGCCGCGTCAGTCGCTCAGGCTATGATAGAACGCAATCCGCAGGGTTTCGAGGGTGCGCTGGCAGGCCACGCCACCAAAAAAGGCATCGAGCGCCTGATGGAACACCGGGTCGGCCGGTTTGGCGCGCGAAAACAGCGAGATCGACGACTGGAATTTCAGGTCATCGGGATGGTCGAACAGGGCATTGGCTCCGTTTTCGGCGTGGGGCAGCGTTGCGCGGGTACACTCGACCAGCCTTGGGCCCAGCACCGGATGGGCCAGATAGGCCATGGCCTCTTCCTTGCCCGAAATTGCGTAAAACGCCGAAGTCTGGCTGACCCCCAGCCCTTCGATCTGTGGAAAGATATACCACATCCAGTGGCTGCGTTTGCGTCCGGCCTCGAGCTCGGCCAGCGCGGTATCATAGATCGGGTCCTGCGCCGCGACAAAGCGGTCAAAATCATAAGCCATGGGTCAAAAGCTCCCCATTTTGCAAAAGCACGACGATTTGACTGCCGTATCGGTGCGCGCCTTGGCCAGGGTCAGGCGCTGGTTGATGATCGTCGCTTCGGCATGACGGCCAAGCCGGATCAGGCAATCATGATAACCCATCAGCGACCAGACATTGTCGGGGTGCTGACAGGCGCGGCTGAGCGTATCGTCCAGCCCCAGATCGGCGGCGTAGACGGCGGCAGATTCTTCCACATGGCCCTGTTCCAGCAACAGCGCCCCCAGCGCGTGGCGGGTCGGTTGCATCCAGCCCCACGGCTCGTCATAGGGCAGGGTGTCATCCAGTTCGACCGACCGGCGCAGATGGGCAAAAGCGGCGTCATAATTCGCCTTGCGGTATTCGACCTCGCCCAGCATCATTTCGCGGGCCACGGCCAGAATATCCAGACAGGTATTATTGAAAATATAGCGGCTGTCGGGCACGGATTCGACCGCCTTGTCGAACAGACCGGCATATTCTTCACCGTTGCCCGCATCGCCGCTGGCCGCATAGGCAACCGCCTTGGCATAAAGCATCATCGCCGTGGTGACGCAGTACAGTTCGGGATCATCGGGCAGGGGCTGATCGATGATTTCCTGCCATTTGCCGAAGCGGATATAGATGTGCTGTTTCATCGAGATAAAGCCCTCCAGCCAGTCGGCCATGGGCGGGGATTGCACGCGCAGCAGGTCATCGGGCAGGCTGGCGATCATTTCGTCAGCCGTTTCGATGGCCGGTTTGAACTGCCCCAGAAACATCGCGCCATATATCTTGAAATGATAGTCGTGGCAGCGATAGAGCGAATAGAAATTCAGCGGCCCTTCGCGTTCCAGAAAGGTCCGATCAGCGATGATAGCGGCCTCGTTGCTGGTTACCACCCGTTCATAATGGCCGCATAACACGTCGATATGGGTCGGCATGTGCTGCAAATGCCCCGCATCAGGCACCAGCCCGCGCAGCGCATCGGCGGCCTTGAGCGCCTTTTCCGGCGTGCCCGACATTTCGAGCGCATGGATATACAGATGCAACAGCCCCGGATGCGACATGCCGTTGCAACACCCCAGCGCGGTTTCCAGCACGCGGATGATTTCCAGCGTATCGGCCCCCTCGGCCGGGGTGCCGGTTTGCAGATCCCACAAGGCCCATGGCGTGCGGTTCATCATCGCCTCGGCAAAGATGGTGGCGACCTCGGCATCCTTGGGGTGGGTCGCATAGACCGCGCGCATAGCGTTGGCGAAATCGTCATTCCACGGGCACATATCGGGCGCGGGCCGGCGGTCGGGGTAACGCGCGGGCAGGGCGCGGATCAGGGCGGCCTCTACCGGGCTGGCATGGTCGGCCAGCGCCAGCGCGGCTTGGGTCGCGTCATAGGCCTGCGCCAGCGAGCGCGTGGCATCCTGACTGTCAAAGGCCTCCCACGGTTTGTTGTAATTGCACCCCGCGCCATAAGCCACGCCCCAATGGGCCATGGCGCAGGCGGGATCGGCAGCAATGGCGCGGTTAAAGCAGGCAATGGCCTCATCATGGTTATAGCCAAACAGCCACAATAACCCACGATCAAACCAGCGCTGGGCGGTGGCTGATCGCGTGCTAACCTTGCGGCTGTACTCGCCCAGATCGTAATAGTCAGACATGATATCCCCTGTTTTTGTTTTTGGGCAAGCTTTGCACAAGCCCCCGAGCGGCACAATCCGGTGGTTTTGCGTATTAGGGAATTAACACTATTGGGGTTGAATTCCCTGCGCCCAGCCGCCATTTTCAAACCAAAGAAAACCCGGTGCCTTGGTTGCTCCGGTTGAAAGAGGATTTCCGATGACCGAATCGAGCACAATTACCCTGCCTGTTCTGCCGCTGCGCGATGTGGTGGTTTTTCCGCATATGATCGTCCCGCTTTTTGTCGGGCGCGACAAATCGGTGCGCGCCCTAGAAGAGGTGATGGAGGATGACAAGCAGATCCTGCTGTCCAGCCAGATGGATTCGGCCGAGGATGAGCCTTCTGCCGAAACCATTTACAAGGTCGGAGTTGTGGCCAATGTGCTGCAATTGCTCAAATTGCCCGACGGCACGGTCAAGGTGCTGGTCGAGGGTAAACAGCGCGTCGAAATCGTTGAATACCTCGATAACGAAGATTTCTTTGAAGCCCGCGCTGAAATCATCGAGGAACGCGTCGAGGAGGGCGACGAGATCGAGGCGTTGATCCGCTCGGTTCGTACCGAGTTTGCGCGCTATGCCAAGCTGAACAAGAATGTCCCCGAAGAGGCCCTGTCGGTGGTCGAGGAAACCAAAGGTGCCGCCAAAATGGCCGATACCGTGGCCGGACATCTGGGCATTGATCAGGAAGAAAAGCAGACCCTGCTGGAAATCGCGTCGGTTTCGGAGCGGCTGGAAAAGATTTACGAACTGATGCACACCGAAATGTCGGTGCTCAAGGTGGAACGCAAAATCAAAAGCCGGGTGAAAACCCAGATGGAGCGCACGCAGCGCGAATACTATCTGAACGAGCAGATGAAGGCGATCCAGAAAGAACTGGGCGATGGCGAGGAAGGCGGCGGCGAAATGGCCGAGTTGGAAGAGCGGATCGCCAAGGTCAAGCTATCCAAAGAGGCCGACGAAAAGGTTGCCGCCGAAGTCAAAAAGCTGAAATCCATGTCGCCGATGTCGGCCGAAGCCACGGTGGTGCGCAACTATCTGGACTGGATCCTGTCGATCCCGTGGAACAAGCGCAGCCGGGTCAAGAAAGACCTGAATGCGGCGCAAAAGGTGCTGGATGCGGACCATTACGGGCTGGAAAAGGTAAAGGAACGTATTGTTGAATATCTGGCGGTGCAGAAACGCTCGCGCAAGCTCAAGGGGCCGATCCTGTGTCTGGTTGGCCCGCCGGGCGTGGGTAAAACCAGCCTTGGCAAATCGGTAGCGCGGGCCACAGGGCGTGAGTTTATCCGCATTTCGCTGGGCGGGGTGCGCGACGAATCCGAAATTCGCGGCCACCGCCGGACCTATATCGGCTCTATGCCGGGTAAAATCATCCAGTCGATGAAAAAGGCCAAAACCACCAACCCGCTGATCCTGCTCGATGAAATCGACAAGATGGGGCAGGATTTCCGCGGCGATCCGGCCTCGGCGATGCTGGAGGTGCTGGACCCCGAGCAGAACGCCACCTTTACCGACCACTATCTGGAGGTCGAATACGACCTGTCCGACGTGATGTTCCTGACCACGGCAAACAGCTATAACATGCCCGGGCCGCTGCTCGACCGGATGGAGATTATCAGCCTCGCAGGCTATACCGAGGACGAAAAAACCGAGATTGCCAAACAGCACCTGATTGCCAAACAGGAAAAAGGCCACGGGTTGAAGGCGGGTGAATTTACCCTGCAAGATGATGCGCTGCGCGATATCATCCGCTATTACACCCGCGAGGCCGGTGTGCGTAATCTGGAACGCGAGATCGCCAAACTGTGCCGTAAGGCGGTCACGCAAATTGTGAAGTCCGAATCGGAACGCGTTGTTATCACAAGTGAAAACATCGCCGATTATCTTGGCGTGCGCCGGTTTAAATACGGTCTGGCCGAAGAGGAAAACCAGATCGGTGTGGTTACCGGTCTGGCCTGGACCTCGGTCGGGGGGGACCTACTAAGCATCGAAGCCCTGCGCCTGCCCGGCAAAGGCCGGATGAAAACCACCGGCAAGCTGGGTGATGTGATGAAGGAAAGCATCGAGGCGGCGTCAAGCTTTGTGCGCTCCAAGGCGGTCACGCTGGGGGTCAAACCGCCCGAGTTTGAAAAGATCGATATCCACGTGCATGTTCCCGAAGGCGGCACGCCCAAGGACGGGCCGAGCGCCGGGATCGCCATGGTGACTTCGATCGTGTCGGTGCTGACCCAGATTCCGGTGCGGCGCGAAGTGGCGATGACCGGCGAGGTAACGCTGCGCGGCAATGTTTTGCCGATTGGCGGGCTGAAGGAGAAACTGCTCGCGGCGCTGCGTGGCGGGATCAAGACGGTGCTGATCCCTGCGGATAATGAAAAGGATCTGGTCGAGATACCGGATAATGTGAAAGACGGGCTGGAACTGATACCGGTGCATAACGTAATGGATGTGCTGAAACTGGCCCTGACCCGCATGCCTGATCCGGTGGAATGGGACGAGGTCGCCGAAGCCGCCGCCCTGGCCGCCGCTGGCAAACCCGCTGGCGGGACCGGCGTTTCGGCCCATTAAAGCCGTAGCCCTGCATCCAATACCTGCAAACAGCGGTCGCCTTTGAAGCAAGCTTCAAAGGCGGTTGCGACACCATGGCCTCACTTCGTTCGGCGGGCAGGGGGGCCACAGCCCCCCCTCGCGCATGAATGCGCGTACCCCCTGAT
>JALXER010000176.1 GCA_027069385.1 Paracoccaceae bacterium | reverse complement strand
GTCCGGTAACTTGCTGTCACTCATCCCCGCAGCCGATCCGGAGGGCAGGTTGTAAAACTGCGCCATCTGGCTGACGGCGGCGCTTAACAGGGCCTGTTCGCCCGAGCCACCCGACATAGCACCGGTACGCAGGTCAGACACAAAGGGCCAGGTACCGAAAATTGCGGGATGGCCCGGTGAAACAGCGTTGATATAGACCAGCCCGGCCAACACCTCGGCCACCGACTGTACGATGGTTCCGGCGATGGCGGCAGGCGATGTCGCCCCCGCCTGACCTGCCGAAAGCAACAGGATCGGTACGCCCCCCTTGGCCAGACTTTCCATCACATCACAGGCGTCCTTGGCAAATCGCAACGGTGGCACGACAAAGCACACCGATGCGCTGACAAACGGGCGCGCACGGAAACCGTTTTCTCCGCCCGCCACCATATAAAGCATTTCAAGAAAAGGTTTTGTGTTTTCAGGCTCGGTAACCGAGGTGCCCACATGTTTGTTCGTGCCCGCAAGACTTGCGTAAAGGGTGTTGAGGTCCAGATCGAGCGTGGTTTCCATATCCCGCGCCACCATCGGGCGCTGGAAGAAATGCACGTTGTCCTGCCGGTCCGCGATACGGGCGGCATTATACAGGTCCGCCAAAGTGCTGTCGCGATAGCTGTTGGTTTCCACATCGACGATATGCACTGCAGCCCCAGCCGTACCGAAATGAACCTTCTTCCCGTTCGGGTGTATGTCATGTTTGGGGTCGCGACCACATAGAGTAAATGTTCGGTTGGCGGTTTTGATGGTCTCTTCGACCAACGCGCGTGGAAAATACAACCGCCCGTCGCGAAATTCCGCACCGGCTTTGGTGCAATAATTGGCTGCGGAGTCGGTCACGCCGCTCAGCCCTATAGTTTCCAGAACCTCCAGAACCGCGCTGTGGATTTGCGTCATGTCGGCTTCAGACAGGGGACGGTATTGACCACCCTCCAGCCCCGCATGAACCGGCTTTACCTCAAGCGGTGCCGCGCGCATCTTTTTGCGGGCTTGCCGTCCGCCGGTTCGTTTTGTTCCATGCTGCATGGCGTGTTCCCTACATCTTGACCTGCTTCGCAGCGGCGTCATAAAGCGGTTTTAGACTGGCAATGGTGGCGTGCCGCGTGCTGGCGATTTCGATTTCATAATCCGAGGCCAGAAGATCGGCTAAGCTCTGCCCTTCGCAAGGGACATAACCCAGCCCGACACTGGCGCCGAGGGCATGGCCATAGCCGCCCGAACTCAGGTATCCGGCGATTTCGCCATCCCGCAAAATCTGTTCGTTATGATAACACATCGGTTCCGGATCGGTCAGTTTGAACTGGACAAGGCGGCGGGAAAGGCCCGCGTCCTGCTTGGCCAGCTCCACGTCACGACCGATGAAATCGCCTTTGTTCGATTTCACGGCAAAGCCAAGGCCCGCGTCCCGAATATGGTCTTCGTCGGTGATGTCGTGGCCGAAATGGCGATAGGCCTTTTCCAGACGGCAACTGTCCAGCACGTGCAGGCCGCACGGCTTGGACCCCGCATCCAAGATTTCCCCGAATATATGCACCGCCTGATCGGCGCTTGCATAGATTCCCCAGCCCAGTTCGCCGACATAAGTTACCCGATGGGCGCGCGCCAGCCCCATGCCGATTTCTACCTCGCGCATGGTGCCAAAGGGGTGGGCAGCGTTGCCGAAAAC
>JALXER010000175.1 GCA_027069385.1 Paracoccaceae bacterium | reverse complement strand
GTCCAGCCCGTCGGCAGCGCCGTAAAGGTTGGCATTCTGCCAGGCGTTATAACGCGCCATCAACTGTGCATAGGCGGGCCGGATCACCGGTCCGGCCCATGCCAGTCGATCTGGCACATCTCGCCCGATTTGCCGTCGAAATCCCATACCCGCCCAAAGGCGCGCACCCGCGAGCGGGTGCCCCTGGCCACGGTCACATCGGGGCCCATCCAGTATTTGGTGTTGGTCACCATCACAGGCGTTTCGTTATCGGCCCCCATGACCGCCTCGATCTCTCCCTGAATTTTCTTGCCCACCAGAATGCGGCGTTTGTGCCCGTCAGTTTCGATAACCACGCTGGTACGCTCGACCCCTATGATCTCGGACACCAGCATGCCCAGCAAGCCGGTCGTGCCCTTGGCCTCGCCCGAAATAATCGCCTGAATACCCTCGAAGGCGGCATCATCGGCGCGTTCATCCACATACAGACCGACCTTCCAGTCGCCTTCGCCCATGCGGCCCGGGATCTCTACGAACAGGCCGATATTGAGGTTGGACAGGTCGGCATCACCATATTGCCCCTCGTCAATGCGAATGGCCATCCAGGCAAAACAGTGCCCCTCGGAGGGCTTGCTTTTGCCAAGGCTGACCACGCAGGGGCAGAACACCTCGCAAGAGCAGTTCAGAAACAGCTCCCCTTTGATTGTCCAGTTGGGTATCATCTTGTCACCTCGCTATATCGACCACAGGATCAGCCCCGCGCCGCTTGTTATCAGAACCACCCCCAAAGGGGCGGTTAATTTGTCGCCAATGAATGGCAGCTTTTCGAGCGCCATCAGGACGGTGGCACCGCCCATCCACAGCAGGTTCATCACCCCGCCAACAAAGCCGAGCACCATAAGCGCCCAGCAACAACCAAGGCAGACCAGCCCGAGGCGAAGCCCGTTGCGTAGCGGGCCTGCAGGCCAGAATTGCATGAAAAAGGCAAACGGCTCGCGGCATTGGGTCAGGCAGGCGTTTTTCAACCGGCTGAACTGGTAGGCTCCGGCGATAACCAACAGCCCGCCATTGGCGATGCCCGAAACCAGCGCCCCGTTTTGCAGCGCGCCCTGACGGCCCAGCAATACCTGCACCCCGGCTGCAAGGGCCGAAAACCCGATCCAGACAGCCAGATAGCCTGACAGCAGCAGCCAGAACCCCGCAGGACCGGTGGCGTGGGCGCGGGTCAGATCGTCATAAACCCGAAGGGCGGGCACAAAAGTCGGAGCCATCATCGCCCCCGACATTAATACCCACATGGAAAAAACCGACAGGAACCCCGCGTCGCGGGCGCCGACGCTGCACAGCGAAGCCCAGTAATCCACCCCGTATATCCGTGCCAGGGCGGCCTGTTCCGACCCGTAGGTCATAAAAAATAACAGCCCCCAAGCCAGCAGAACTGCCAGATAAAACCCGATCCAGCGCCCGCCGGTCAGAAAGGATGATTTCGCTAAAATCCGCATGGCACCCCGAAATGCTGCTTTGCACCATGCTTCGGCCAATCGCTCCGATTGTCAATCAAAAAGCGACCGGTTGGTCATGTTTTGTGCAGGGCAACCCTTGCGCCTTAACCCCGGTGCTCTCCCGCAGTCCAGCCCTGTGTTTGGCAAGCCAAACACAAGGCTTCCCTTTGGGCCGGGCCGCCCTGCGGGCGGTATGGGGGCGTTCCGCCCCCTCGCGACATTCG
>JALXER010000174.1 GCA_027069385.1 Paracoccaceae bacterium | reverse complement strand
GCGCTGCAAGCGCAGGGGGCAGCCGCCCCTATTCCTTCAGGTTTTGCGCCAGTGTTTCCAGTCTTTGCGCGGTCTTGGCCAGCAAATCCATGGCAGCGCTGTCATCGGTTGCGAACAGGTCGCTTTCGGGAACAGGCACCGGCGCGGCAGGAGCGTTGGCCTTATCAAGCGCTGTGGTCAGTTTTGCCTGAAGCGAGGCCGCGTTTTCCTCGGCCAGACGCAGGCGGTCCTGCAGGTTCTTGACCTGCTCTGCGACCGTCCGGCTTTCCAGTTCGACCTGTTTGGTGCGATCGGCCAGCATCAGGCCAGCCATCAGCAACATACGCGATTCGGGTACCCGGCCAATGGCATCTTGCAGGGTTCTGGCTTCGGTATCGAGCATCTCGGCGGCCAGTTTCAGGCTGGCTTCTTCGCCCGGGTCGCAAACCAGCGCAAACGGGCGGCCACCGATCTGAACTTTTATTTCCGGCATGTCAGCCCTCCTCCATCAGCGGTTTCAACTGGGCCAGCAATTCGTCCAGCTCGGCCAGATCGGCCTTGCGCCGGGCGGTCAGGGCTGCCAGTTCGGATTTCAGACGTTCGTTTTCCAGTGCAAGCTCCGGATCCGGCGTTGCCGGCAAGGTCAGTTCCGGCTGATTGGCAGCCTTTTCGGCCAGTTCTGCCGTCGATTTTTCTATCCGGTCAATCGCCGAATTGATGGTTTGTTCAAGTGTATCGAGTTGGCTCATTTTCCGCGCATCCCTTTACCTGTCCTTTTTGCGAATCGCTATGGGCATAGTTTCGCCACTTTTTAACCAAATAACCAACAATATACCCGTTTTATTGCTGACTTGTCACATTTACACCGCTTGACCGTTATAGCATTGCTTGCAACAAAGACGTCAACAAAAACAACCGAAAGCATTTCGGTCCCCCAAAGGAAGGATCCACCGTGGAACTCACTGATCTCAAAACCAAACACCCCGAGCACTGGAAAAAAGCAACCGCATTGCGGATGCTGGCAATTGACGCGGTTCAGGCGGCCAATTCGGGCCATCCGGGCATGCCGATGGGTATGGCGGATGTGGCCACGGTTCTTTTTGAAAAACACCTGAAATTCGACGCGAGCGCGCCGGACTGGGCCGACCGTGACCGGTTTATCCTGTCGGCGGGGCATGGCTCTATGCTGCTATACGGGCTGCTGCACCTGACCGGTTATGCCGATATGACCATCGAGGAAATCAGGAATTTCCGTCAGCCCGGCGCCAAAACCGCTGGACACCCCGAATACGGCTATGCGGGGGGCATCGAGATAACCACCGGCCCGTTAGGGCAAGGGATTGCCACCTCGGTTGGCATGGCCATGGGCGAGGCGTCGATGGCGGCGCGGTTTGGCAAAAAGCTGGTGGATCATACAACCTATGTTATCGCGGGCGACGGCTGCCTGATGGAGGGGATCAGTCAGGAGGCAATCGGTCTGGCGGGCAAGCAAAAGCTGGGCAAGCTGATTGTACTGTGGGACAATAACGGCATCACCATTGACGGCGCGGTTGAAAATGCCGACCTGACCGATCAGGCGCGGCGGTTCAAGGCCTCGGGCTGGAGCGTGTTCCAGTGTGACGGGCACGACCCTGATTCGATCGATGCCGCGATCTCGGCTGCGCGCAAAAGCAGAAAACCCTCGCTGGTTGATTGCAAAACCCATATCGGGTTCGGGTCTCCGAACAAGCAAGACAGCAGCGCCGCCCATGGCGCGCCGATGGGCGAGGAAGAAATCGTCAAACTGCGCGAGGTCTATGACTGGCCGCACAAGGCGTTTGTCATCCCCAAAGACATCAAGGCCGAGTGGGAGGCAATCGGTGCCGCCGGTGCCACCGCGCGCGCCGAGTGGGAGGCCCGGTTGGCCGAAGGCTCCGAAGGGTTGCAAAACCGGTTTGCCCGCGTCATCGCGAATGAACGCCCCAAGGGTTTTTCGGGCAAAATCAACCGCTTCAAAGAACAGATATCGCAAGACGCGCCCAAAATGGCGACGCGCAAATCCTCCGAAGCGGTGCTGGGCGTGATCAATAAGGCGCTGTCCGAAACCATTGGCGGCTCGGCCGATCTGACCGGCTCCAACAATACCCTGACCGAGGGGATGGGCGTGTTCGAACCGGGCAACCGGCGCGGGCGCTATGTCAATTACGGCATTCGCGAACACGGCATGGCCGCAGCGATGAACGGGCTGGCGCTGCACGGCGGTTGCCTGCCATATGGCGGCACGTTCATGGTGTTTTCCGACTATATGCGCGGCGCGATGCGGCTATCCTCGCTGATGGGGCTGCCGGTCACCTATGTGCTCACCCATGACAGTATCGGCCTTGGCGAAGACGGCCCGACCCACCAGCCGGTGGAACATCTGGCCATGATGCGCGCCACCCCCAACCTGAACGTATTCCGCCCCGCCGACACGGTGGAAACCGCCGAGGCATGGGAAATTGCGGTCACCAGCCCGTCTACCCCGTCGGCGCTGGCGCTGACCCGTCAGGGCCTGCCCACGCTGCGCACCGACCATATTCGCAAGAATCAGGTGTCTAAGGGGGCCTATGTGCTGGCACGCGAGGAAAACGAACGCCGGGTTATCCTAATGGCTAGTGGCTCGGAGGTGGAAATCGCCATGGCGGCCCGCACCGAGTTGGAGGCAAAGGGCATCGGCACCCGCGTGGTATCCATGCCCTGCTGGGAGCTGTTCGAGGCCCAGGAAGAGGATTACCGCCGCAAGGTGCTGCCAGGCAAGGCGGTGCGGGTCGGCATAGAGGCCGGCGCGCGCATGGGCTGGGATCGCTGGCTGACCGGCGAGCGGGGCAACAAGTATTCGGCCTTTATCGGCATGGAAAGCTTTGGCGCTTCGGCCCCGATTGACGCGCTGTACCAGAAATTCGGCATTACCGCCGATGCGGTGGTGGCGCAGGTCGATGCTTTGCTTGCCCAGCAGGACGAGGCCAAGCTGAAAACCTCTTAACCCCTTATTTCCCCCGGTCCTGCGATCGGGGGAATGCTTAGGTGCGACATGAACAACCGTTGGGCAATCGCCATCGCTCTGCTAATTTGTGGGTTCTTTCTTTTGGACCACTTCTATCTCGGCTGGGATGCGCCGCGGGTTGTGCTGTACCAACTGACGCAAATTATCGAAACGCTGGCGATCTGGCGGTAAAACACGGGGAATAAAATGGCTTGGAAGACTCTGGACGACATGGACCTGAACGGGAAAACCGTTCTGACACGGGTGGATATCAACGTACCGGTAGCCGATGGAAAGGTCACCGATGACACGCGCATTCAGCGGATCATTCCGACCATCAAGGACATTCTGGCCGCCGGTGGCAAGCCGGTGCTGCTGGCCCATTTCGGCCGGCCCAAGGGTCAGGTTGTCCCCGAGCTAAGCCTCGCCCCCCTGCGCGAGGCGCTGGAAAACGCGCTGGGCTCACCGGTGGAATTTTGCGACAAGGCCATAGGCGAACGCGCCGCGCGTGCGGTGAATACCCTGCCCGAAGGGGCCACGCTGCTGCTTGAAAACGTGCGTTTCTACCCCGGAGAGGCCCGCAACGGCCCGAAATTTGCCGCGGCGCTGGCGCTGATGGGCGATATCTATTGCAATGACGCGTTTTCGGTCTCGCATCGCGCCCATGCATCGACCGAGGCGCTGGCCCGCCTGCTGCCCTCTTGTGCCGGACGCCTGATGCAGGCCGAGCTTGGCGCGCTGGAAACCGCGCTTTCGACGCCGCAACATCCGGTTGTGGCGGTTGTGGGTGGGGCCAAGGTCTCTACCAAGCTGGATTTGCTGGGCAATCTGATCGAAAAGGTTGACCAGATCGTGATCGGTGGCGGCATGGCCAACACCTTTCTGGCCGCGCAGGGGATCGATGTGGGGAAATCGCTTTGCGAACATGACCTTGCGGATACGGCGCGCGACATTCTGGCCAGGGCCGGTGCTGCCAATTGCGAATTGATCCTGCCGGTCGATGTGGTGGTTGCACGCGAATTCAAGGCAGGTGCCGACAATGAAACCGTTGCCGCCGATGCCTGCCCTGGGAATGCGATGATTCTGGATGCGGGGCCGAAATCGGTGGCACAGGTCGGTGACATATTCGCAGCCGCAAAAACGCTGGTCTGGAACGGCCCGCTTGGCGCCTTCGAAATCGAACCGTTCAACGCGGCCACCGATGCGGCGGCGCTAAAGGCTGCCGAGCTGACCAAAGCCGGCAAGCTGATCTCGGTTGCCGGTGGCGGCGATACCGTGGCGGCGCTCAACAATTCCGGCGCGGCCAAGGATTTTACCTATATTTCCACCGCTGGCGGGGCCTTTCTGGAGTGGTTAGAGGGTAAAACCCTGCCCGGTGTCGCCGCGCTGGGCGGCTGACCCCGCACCGATTCGCACGATTCCCGATCTTTTTTGCTTTTGGGGATTCACAAACCGAATCACTTATGCCATGATTCGTTTATCCCCGACGGGGTAAACGAAATGTGATTGGTGTCATGGAAACAGGTAAAAAGAAACAAAGCTGGATGGGCTACGGGGTTTCCGCCCTGAGCATCGCACTGGTCGGCTATTTTACCTTTACCGCCGTACAAGGGCCGTTTGGCATGCTCGCCCTGTTCGAGGTCGAGCAGAAAGAGGCGCAATTGCAGGACGAATTGGCCGAATTGCAGGCGGCACGGGCGCGCATCCAGAATCGCGCCCACCGGATGTCCGACGGGTTTCTTGACCTCGACCTGCTCGACCAGCAGGCCCGCAAGGTGCTGGGCTATATCCGTGGTGACGAAATCATCATCCGCTAGGCTTTGGTTTTTTAACGTTGCGTAAACTGCGTATTCCATTGTATACTGTAGTTCACCGTTAAACCTTTACCCGAGGGGATCGCCATGGCTGCAGCCAAAAAGCCCAAAAAATCCAATGTCAACAAAGAGGAACTGCTCGGGTTTTACCGCGAAATGCTGTTGATCCGCCGGTTCGAGGAAAAGGCCGGACAATTGTACGGGATGGGGCTGATTGGCGGGTTTTGCCACCTCTATATCGGGCAAGAAGCCATCGTCGTCGGGCTGGAAGCCTGCGCCAAGGACGGAGACCAGCGCATTACCTCGTATCGTGACCACGGCCATATGCTGGCCTGCGGCATGGATCCGAACGGCGTTATGGCCGAACTGACGGGGCGGATTGGCGGGTATTCGCACGGCAAAGGCGGCTCTATGCATATGTTTTCCAAAGAGAAAAACTTTTACGGCGGCAACGGGATCGTTGGCGCGCAGGTGCCGCTGGGTGCCGGTCTGGCCTTTGCCAACCGGTATCGGGGCAACGACAACGTAGCTTTTGCCTATTTTGGTGACGGGGCCGCCAATCAGGGTCAGGTTTACGAGACCTTCAATATGGCCAGCCTGTGGGAATTACCGGTGGTTTTCGTCATTGAAAACAACAAATACGCCATGGGCACCAGCTTGCAACGCGGGTCGTCTACCCCTGAACTATATACACGCGGGGCCGCGTTCGGCATCGACGGCGAAGCCGTGGACGGCATGGATGTGCAGGCGGTCAAACAGGCAGGCCAGCGCGCTGTTGCCCATTGCCGCGATGGAAAAGGCCCGTATATCCTTGAAATGAACACCTATCGCTATCGTGGCCACTCTATGTCCGACCCGGCCAAGTACCGGACCCGCGACGAAGTGCAAAAAGTGCGCGAGGAACGCGACCCGATCGACCATGTCCGTGAAATATTGTTGAACGGTAAACATGTTTCCGAAGATGAGTTGAAAGCCATCGACAAGGACATCAAATCCACGGTTTCCGAGGCGGCGGATTTCGCCACGGCAAGCCCCGAACCCGACCCGTCCGAACTCTGGACCGATATCTATGCGGAGGCAAACTAATGGCGACCAACATTCTGATGCCCGCCCTGTCCCCCACCATGGAAGAAGGCACGCTGGCGAAATGGCTGGTGGCCGAGGGTGACGAGGTCAAATCCGGAGATATTCTGGCCGAAATCGAAACCGACAAGGCCACCATGGAATTCGAGGCGGTCGATGAAGGCACCATCGGCAAGATCGTGGTTCCCGAAGGGACCGAAGGCGTAAAAGTCAACGATATCATCGCG
>JALXER010000173.1 GCA_027069385.1 Paracoccaceae bacterium | reverse complement strand
GTTCCACCAATACCGTGCTGCACCTGCTGGCCATTGCCCACGAGGGCGGCATCGATTTTACCATGGATGATATCGACCGCCTGTCGCGACAGGTGCCGGTGCTGTGCAAGGTCGCACCCTCGGTCGCCAATGTCCACATGGAGGACATCCACCGAGCCGGCGGCATCTTCGGTATCCTCGGAGAGCTGAACCGCGCCGGGCTGATCCACGCGGATATCCCCACCGTGCACGCCAATACCATGGGCCACGCGCTGGCCAGGTGGGATATCGCGGTTAGCAATGATCCCGAGATCGAGCGCTTTTTCAAGGCGGCACCGGGGGGCGTTCGCACCACACAGGCGTTTTCGACCGAGAACCGCTATAAAGAACTGGACCGCGACCGCGCAAGCGGTGTGATCCGAACCAAGGGAAACGCCTATTCTCAGGATGGCGGGTTGGCGGTGCTGTCAGGTAATATCGCGCTGGATGGCTGTATCGTGAAAACCGCCGGTGTGGATGATTCGATCCTCAAATTCACCGGTCCGGCGATCGTGTTTGAAAGTCAGGATAGCGCGGTTAGCGGCATCCTGACCGGCAAGGTCAAGGCCGGTGATGTGGTGGTTATTCGCTATGAAGGGCCGCAAGGCGGGCCGGGCATGCAGGAAATGCTGTACCCGACCAGCTATCTGAAATCCAAAGGGCTGGGCAAGGTCTGCGCTTTGCTGACCGACGGGCGGTTCTCGGGGGGGACTTCGGGCCTGTCCATTGGCCATGCATCGCCCGAAGCCGCCGAAGGCGGGCTGATCGGGCTGGTCGAAACCGGCGATACCATCGAAATCGATATCCCCAACCGGTCGATCAATCTGGCCGTGGCCGATGATGTGCTGGAACAACGCCGCGCCGCCATGGGGGCATTGCCGTGGCGGCCGACCGAACAGCGCACCCGCAAGGTGTCCACGGCGCTGCGGGCCTATGCGGCCTTTGCCAGCAGTGCCGCCAAAGGCGCGGTTCGTATCCTGCCCGAATAGCGCCAGCCATCCCGGCCCGCCCCAAGCCCCGATGTTTCAGGGCGGCGCGGGCCGGACGTGGCCAAGCAGGGCAACAGTTGACGCGCCGCGTCAGACTTTTTTCATGAACTGGGTTTTCAGCACGATGGTCGATTTGCCGATCCGGCATTCGATCTGTTCGGGGTTGCCCGTCGTGCGCACCCCTTTGATGGTGCTGCCCCGTTTCAGGGTTTTGGCCATGCCCTTGACCTTCAGGTCTTTGGTCACCTGCACGCTGTCGCCGTCAACAATTGTGTTGCCATTGCAGTCTTTTGCTTCCATTGTTCCGATCCTTATCCGTTATCCTGTCACTCCCTAACCATTGGAGCGCCAAATGGCAATTGACCCCGAACGTCACAATATGAAAATGGCCAAGAAAAAGGCCGCCCGCGATAAAATCATGGCCACCAAGACCCGCGAAAAGGGCCTGATTATCGTGCATACCGGCAAGGGCAAGGGCAAATCCTCGGCCGCATTCGGGATGATCTTTCGCCATATTGCATGGGGCCAGCCCTGCGCCGTGGTGCAGTTTATCAAGGGCGGCATGGAGAGCGGCGAAAAGAAACTGATCACCGAGCGCTTTGCCGATCTGTGCCCGTTCTACGCCATGGGAGAGGGCTTTACCTGGGAAACGCAGGATAAATCCCGCGATATGGAGATGGCCGCCGCGGCATGGGAAAAGGCCAAAGAGCTGATTCTGGATGAAAAGAACAAGATGGTGCTGCTCGACGAAATCAACATCGCGCTACGCTATGACTATCTGGATATCGCCGAGGTGGTCGCGTTTCTGACCACCCGAAAGCCCGAAATGACCCACGTCGTTCTGACCGGCCGCAACGCCAAGGCCGAATTGCTGGAGATCGCCGATCTTGCAACGGAAATGGAATTGCTCAAACACCCGTTTCGCGCCGGGATCAAGGCGCAAAAGGGTGTCGAGTTCTAGGTGCCTAAGTTTCCAGCATCCACGCATAATCGCTGTTGCCCAGTACCTCGGCCACTTTGTCATAGTTCGACACGGCCTTGTGCAGGTCGGTCGCGGCAGTTTTGACAAAGTCCGATTTGAGGTCAGCCAGGGATTCAAGACCGGTTATACGGTTGATCCCGTTGATTGCCATATCGGACAGATGGCCGCTATCCTTGAACAATTGCGAATAATCGATGGTAAACACGCGCGGGCGCTGCACCATCCAGCCGGCAAACATGTGCATTGCCGCATCGCAGCTTTTGATATGCGACATCAGTTGCTCGACATTCAGATGCACCGAATCGTCTTTGACCTCGCCACCGGTCCTGGAGTGCCAAACCCCCGTTTTGCGCGCCCGCGCCTCGGAAATGAAGGTGCGCAGGTGGTTTTTGCGGGTCAGATGGATAATCGGTATTTTGTTGATCAGGGCGTGTTTGACCAGCCAAGGGGGCTGGGTCGGCAGATAGGATTCGCCGTTCAGAAAATGGGTCTGGTTGTACTTGACGTCCAGAAACGTCGTGCCGCTCAGGGTTTCATTGGTCCAGTCGATGAAACTGTTCAGCAAATCCAGATTGCGGTCCGGCCGCATTATTGCCGGATTATCGCGGACTATCCGTTCTTTATAAGCAAAAAAGTTGGTGGGCTTGTCGAAATGGCCAATATGGAACGGTTCCCCGGGGTTACAGACCTCGGGGTGTTTTTGCATGATAGAGCTAAGCGCCGAAGTACCCGAGCGTTGCCGTGCCAGCAGTAGAATAAACTTGTAATCCATCTTCTTAATGTCCTTTTGTACTTTGCTGGGGTAGCCGGTTGTTTATCCTTAACCCCGTACAGATTGGTTAATTCGCTTCTATTTTGTCAAGCAAAGCGCGGGCGGCATCGGGGAAAACCTCGGTGATCTGTTCCACAAACGGTTTAGCGTCTTCGGGCTGGCCGTTTTGTATCAGCAGTTTTGCCATGACCAGCGCCGCCGGAGGCCGCAGCGGGGTCATGTCATGGGCGGTTTGATAGTATTTGATGGCCGTGTCGGTCTTGCCTTGCGCGGCGGCGAAATCACCCAGACGGCGCCATTTGTCTTCGGTATTGTGGAACTTGGCCGATTGCAACATGCGTTCTTCGGCGGCTTCATCCTGACCGACCTCGTGTTTTACCATAGAGGTGCCACGATAAAAATTCGCCAGCGCCAGATTGGCGTGGCCCTTTTGCGTAAAGAATTCGGCATCCTGATCAACCAGCGTATTGGCGCGCTCGGCCTCCATACGCGACGAAAGGATTTTATAGATCCCCAGCGATTTCTCGATGTTGAAGCGGTTTTCAGGCTTGGCCTGCTCGTACATGCGGACGATTTCTTCGTCCACCATGTATTTGCGCAAAAAATCCAGATAGAGGCAGGCATAGATCAGCCGGTTGCCCTTTGGCGGAAACGGCAGCCCGTCCTGACGCTGCAAATCGGACAAGGCCCGAAGGTTGCCCCCCCCAAGCGCATCGAAAAACCGCTGCAATTCGGGCCCGTTATCGGCAATATTCTGGCAATGCTCGAACTGCGCCGGCGTAACCGGTGCCCGCCCCGTGCGGGCCAGCTTGGTGCTGTCGGGCGCGGTCATTGCCGCCACCGTATAGGAAATACGCGAGGATTCGCGGGTAATCAGGTTGGTAAAAAACAACAGCTGTCCGTCCCGCCAAACGGGAAGAAACATAGGTTCATTGTTTCCACCAAGCATTTTATTTCCCTCGTTTCCTTTGCGAAATCATACGGATTGTGCGACCTTGATCAACCAAAGATGTGCCTTGGCGGACGAATAGTCTCGAAAACCGGCTTATTCCTGTCACTTAACCGCTTTCCAGCCCGATCGCCTGTGCGAACGCGCTCAGAAACTCGGCAAAGCTGCGGTCGCCGGTCAGAAAAGCGTTCTGCTCATCAATGCGCTTTTTGGCTGTTTTGGGGCTGCTTTGAAGCGCGCGCAGGTGGCTGACATAGCCGTCTACATCCTCGGGAGAGCCCACATAAAGCGGCCAGTCCGCACCCAGAAAATCGGAGATCCCGCCGATATTCGCGGTCACAATCGGCACACCGCGCGACCCGACCTCCAGCAGGATATTGGGGGTGCCGTCGAATTTAGAGGTATACAGAAACGCGAAACTTTCATCCAGCGGCAGGTCGTCGATACCGAAGAATTCGCCCTTATCCGAGACATTGTCCGGCATGGTGTCCCAGTCGATTTCCACGTCGCCCATGACCTTGCGGCCATACATGACAAAATCGGTGTCGGGCATTTTCGCGGCAATTTCACCAACGATCTGCGGGTTCTTCTGGCTGTCAAAGCGGCTGGCCCACAGCACCTTTTTGCGTTTCTTCGCCGAAAACCCGACCGGATGCAGCCCGTCTACGGGGTATTTCAGCGCGGCGGATTTGGCCGGATCAAGGCCGTAAACCTGCGCCATTTCGCGCTGATACCAGGTGTTGTCAAAGATAAAGGTATCGACAATATCGACCAGCGCCGGAATATAGCGGAAATAGCCGTCATAGGCCCCGTTGGGGTGGATATGCGGGCAAAAGGCCGATACGTCCACCTGCCCGCAAGCTGCGCGGATTCGGGCGCGGGCATCCTTGTTGGTCAGGGCGGTATAGCCGATATAGGAATGGATCAGGTGCATGCGTTCGGGGGCCAGTGTTTCCAGTGCCATGGTCAGGATCTCGACGCGGTCCTCTATGCGCAAATGCTGATAGGTGTGGCCGATCGTGTCCGCATAAAGCTGCGGCAGGTTCAGGATATTCATGCCCTGCCCGGCAAAACGTTTGGTCACATTGGGCGCGTCGCCCAGCACAATCAGCGGATCAAGCCCCAGTTCCTGCGCAGCCTTGTAATGCCATGAACCGACCAGTTCGGCCCCGCCGGATTCCAGCCAAGGCAGCACGATGACATAGCGGTTCTTGCCCGAAATTGCCGCCTGAACCGCCGCTTGCATGGGCAGAAAACCGATGGGCTGCGATTCCCCCCAGAAACCGGCACCGGCGACGATATCGCGCATCGGGCCAAGCCCCAGATTTTCGTGCGCGTTTTCCACCACCTGCGCCATGGACTGCGCCGACAATGACGCCTTTTCCTGCAAGGTAGGATTGCGTGAAATGCAGCCTTGCTCCAGCGCGCTTTCGCCCTCGGCCAGTGCCGCGTAAAGGCCGGTTTCCAGCACTCCCTTTTGCCACCACCATTCGAAATCATTGTGAACCTGCGAGAAATAGAGCGTATCCGACCAGTCCTGCCGCCAATCACCGGCATCGACAATCCGGCGCCCCTCGGGTTTGCCGTGTTCATCAAAATGCGCTGCCAGATCGACCTCGTCCCAGATGCCCTTGGCCCAAAGTTCGATCAGGTCGGCATAGGTCTGCCAATAGGTGCTTATGTCGCTGGTTTTCATGCGCTACCCCGTGAATTCGTACATTTTCGGGCTCATGGCGATGGCCATGGTTTCCCCCGATGCGCTGGCCTGTTTGGCGCTGTTGCCCGCATAGACATAAAGCGCCCGCGCCAGATCGAGCGGCGTTTCCGGCAGCGTTTTGTTGATTTGCTCGCGGGTTAGCACCGCAATGGGCACCCGGTTCTTGGTGACCAGCTGGTCATACCACGTCATGAATACCTGTTGCGGGTCGGAATAGTTGTTCCAGCGGAACCGGTATTTGCCCTCGGGCGACAACAGCGCATTGATTTGCGGCGGCACCAGCCAGATATGCGGGTTGGCATGCAGGAAATCATGCGCAATGGCATAGTTTTGCGCGCTGACCCAGGTTATGCTGGTTTGATAGAGGTATGAAACCTTGCCGTCGCGGGTCAGGCGCGAAACCGTGACTTCGCCCTTTTGCAACGATTTGACCTTGAACGCCGCGGGTACCCGACGCTGGCGCTTTTGTGCCTTGCTGTCCAGCAACGGGGATTCGAGCAAATCGGCCAGATCAAAGCTTGCCTGATCGGTCAACTGGCGATAGCGCAATCGGGATACATCTTCTATCGCGTCGCTAAGCCCCTGGGGCCACAGCGCCAGCGGCCAGTCCACATTGCCCGCCAGCGCGTCGCGCATTTCGGGGCGCAGGCATACGCGCAAATCCTTGCCGTTATGGGCATTGGCAAAGGCCACATTGCCGGCGATGTTGTTCAGCGCGGGCGATAGCAGGTCAACCGATTTATCGGCCAGCACCGCGATGCTGTCGGTGGCGTTTTCCAGAATGACCCGATGAAATTCGTCGAAGATCCGCGCAAAGGTGTCGGAGCCAAGGTCGATCACGATGCAGTTCGGTGATTGCACAATCGGGCGCATCAGCAGGCGGTTGTAATACCAGTCCTCGGGCTTGAACAGGTCGCGATAGGCCCGGATGCTGATCAGCTTGGCCCCGTAACGCCCCATCAGGCCGAAATCCGAGAACACAAACCCGTCATCATCATCCACCACCAGCACCGGCTGGTGGGACTGGCCCTGATAATCGCGCGCGGCGGCCAGAAACTGCTCGACCACGCGGTCGGCGGCGCGCAGGTTGGCCATGCTGGCAAAGACGAAAATCTTGGGCCGCTCGTCCATGTCGCGCATCAGGTACTGGGTGGCGGCAACCACGTTGTAATGCAGGTTGGGCAATTGGCAGCGCAGGCTGCCCGGCTCCATCGCGTGATAATCGGAAATCAGCGATTCAAATTCCTGCTGGATCGCCACCTCGCGCCAGAACCAGTCAGGCGGCGGGCCGTCACCGATCACCGGATCCCCCTTGGCCACCATGGTATCGCAAAATGCGCTGATATTATGCGGCGCGCTGGCGCGGTGGATGTCATAGCGCAGCATGTTGTCCGGCTCGAACAGTGGCGAGGCGGCATGGATCATGCCCGGATTAAGGCCCATGGACTGCTCGACCGGTTTCACGCGGTAAAAGCAGATGGTCTCGGGGATTTTATAGTGCCGTACCTCTTTGTCGATGGTGTGGCAGGACCATGTCCAGTCCTCGTTACCAATGCCGGTGCGGGTGTCGTTATAGGGCATGGGGAATTCGTCAAACAGCTTGCGGTTAAGCACCGCCTTGTTCGAGTAATACCATTCCGAGGCCAGAAACAGCGGGTGAAAGCGCGGGTCCCAGCTGTCGATCATCTGGCGGATGTCCTGATTGTGGCCAAAACGGGCGAACAGGTCGGTGTGATACACCGTGCGTTCATCGATTTCACCGGCGGCCATCATCTCGAAAAACCGCGTATACCAGTTAGAGGAAAACAGGTCATCCGCGTCGTGCATAAACACCCAGTCATTGGCGGCCTGACGGATGCCATATTCGCGAGAGGCCCCCAGATCACCGAATTCGACCGGTATCACCCGATCGACGATCCCGCTATAGCGTTCCACAATGGCCATGGTCGGCGCATCCGAGCGGTCGGCAACGATCACCAGTTCAATCCGGTGCCCCGCCGCCGTGGCGTTATCCTTGGCCAGTTTCAGGCTGTTCAGGGTCGGGGTCAGCAACAGCCCTTCCCGATGGATATTCACAATGGCCGAAGCTTGTAACAAATTTGCTCTCTCAATTCTCGGGTGCGTGGGGGGCACCTACCTCATTCGCGTGAAAAGATTATAAACCGATCCAGCTTGATAACAATATCCGTTGTGGATGTGGCGACAAATACCAGCGTATCGGCGCGCCACAATGGCCCCCATCGGGCGATATAGCGTTGACCGGCGGCGAACTTGCGGGTTTGCAGCCCCTGTTCATGGGCGCTGATCGCCGCGGTTTCGTCGCAATGGTGCAGTGAAACGCCCAACCCGCTGTCGGGCGCGCGGTTTTCGATGCGGATACCCAGAATTTCACCCAGCAACGGGCGCGGAAGGTGCAGCGGAATAGCCAGCGGCGTATCGGCACTGACCCGGATTTCCGACAGGTCAACCGGTGCCGTAACCGGAATTTCGGTCTCGTGGAGCAGCGGCGTATGGCGGGCGGTTCTGACCTCGACCGCGATTTTACGAATGCCGTTTTGCCAGCCCGCCGGATCATAGCCCAGCAAGCGCCGGTCGGGTTTATCGTTCAGCAGCGGGCGATGCTCGGTGATCAGGGGCGTGGGCGCAAGGGTCAGGTCGGTATCCGCGCCCGCCAGACGGGTCAGCAGCCGCAGGTTCAGGTCGCGGTCATCATCCGGTGCAATCAGGTGCAGGTCATCGCGGTGCAGCATGACACAAGGCGGGCAAAGCCGGTAATCCGAGGCCAGCATACTGCCCATTTTGCCACAATAGATATAGAGCCGCCCATTCTCGGCGCTGACCGAATTGGCCGAGAACGCCCGCCCAATGCGGGTAACCTTGCGCCCATAGCGCAAGAAATCCGGCATGGGCAGGGCATCGGGGCTGGCCAGCACTACGGTTTCGGTTTTGCCTGCCAACTGGCGCAACTGCGCGCCCTGATACCCGGCCTCGTCCAGCCAGACCAGATGCGCGGCGTCGGGGTAAAGCGGGGCAAGGCGCGCGGGGGCGTATCCGGTTGCGGGCACGGTGCAGGTTTCGGCAAAGCGGGCGAACCGGTCGAAATCCGCGGGGCTGTGCAGCGGGCCGACCAGCACGCGACAGGGTGATTCGGCTTTTACCGGCGTTGCGGGGCTGGCCGCTGTGGCAAAATAGTGCGGGTCGGGGGTGATATCCACGGCGCTTGACGGGGTCCAGTGCAGCGCGGCCTGCATGGTGTCGGCCAGCGCAGCGGGGTCGGGGTCGAACATCAGACAGTTTTCGCCGTCTTTCCAGCGCTCGAACCGGCCAAAGGCGGCGCAGTCGCGCGACAACAGCACCGGATTGCGGTTGGCCGCCACTTCATAGGCAAGGGTGCAGAGACTTTCGAAATTCGAGGGCTGCACGATGATGGCACCGGCCATGGCCTGATCGCGCACCGCGCCCGGCTGGTCCGGTTCCAGACGGATCCGGTCCAGATGGCGCTCGGGCACCATCATGCGCAGCGCGTCGATATATTCGCGGTTGAATCCATAGGAAACCAGCCGGAAATCGCCGCTATACCCGGGGTTCCGGTCCAGAAAAACCGCCGCTGCCTTGATAAACAGTTCAGGGCGCTTGAACGGTTGAAAACGCGAGGTGAACAGGAAATCGGGCGCGGTCGGGCGTTGGTCGGGGTCGCGCGGGCTGGCGGGCCAGATTGCCGGAGGAAACGCGGTTTCAACCTTGTCGAGCCACGCCGCATCAAGGCCGAAATGCGCGTGATTCAAGCGGGCAATCTCGGGGATATGGGCGATGATCCGGTCGGCCTTGTCCAGACTGTACCGTTCCAGCTCTATGCGCGGGGCCACCCATTCGCTGCGCGGATGGTGGAACGGTTCATGCGCCATGATCAGCGACAGGCTGGAATGCAGGCGACAGGTGATTTGTGCGGTTTCAAAGGCGATTCCGGCCTCGCGCACCATCAACAGCACCGCCCCCAACCCCATATGGTCGGGGATTTCGATATGGTCGAACGGGCCGGTAACCGCCTGAATTTCAAGCATTGCATCGAGCACGCGCAACCCGTTCTGCATGACCGCATTCAGGCTGGCCGTATTGGCCGCCGAGACCCCGATGCCCGCAATGCCCAGCCGCTTTGAAATCGCCGCATCATCGCCAAGAAAATGCAGCGTGGCCAAGCCGTCAAAAGCCTTTTGCAATGCTTCCACCCCGTCCGGCGCCATGGTGCGGGCAAGCAGGATATGCAGGTCAAGATCGGGATGCCGGTTTTTGGCGTCATGCACGATATTGTGCATCAGTCGCCCGATACCGCCCCGGTCGCCCGGGTATAACTCGTCAAGAATGAAACAGGTGCGGATCAAAGGCAAACCATTCCGGCGTTACAACAAAACACGGACAGCTTAGGGCGTAGACCCATAATCCACAAGCCACCAGTTTGACGGATTTTCGTTCTGACCAGGCGCAAGGCCGCAGGAATAGTGGTTCTATTTCAAGGCCTTGTAACGCAGTCAGGGCGAAAATCCGCCAAACCCGAAGGGCGCGATCCTCGCTTCATCTCAATGGCTCGGGGCGCTTGCAAAGGGGGCCACCCTGTGCCGCGCGCCCCAACCCATTGATATTTCGCGAGGATCGCGCTGGTGGCCTGTGGGTTATGGGTCTACGCCCATACAAAGCTGCCCGCCAATGTATTGCCTAAAGTTACCGGTTCAGGTGCGCACCACGGTATAGCCGTAGGGCGAAAAAGAGATAACCACCTGCGCGTCGGCCTGTCCCGGCTCGATCCCGAAGCGCAAGGGCACGATATCGACGAATTTCATCTGCGGCAGAATGTATTCCTTGGCGGTGAAATAGTTGCCAAAATACATCAGCAATTCGAAATACCCCCCGTCTTTTGAATCGGCTTCGTCGGCGATATCGGCGCGACCGCCTGCATCGGTGGCATCCTGCGAGATCAACTGCCAGTCGCCGTCAACAATCTTGCGGGTCTCGAAGGACACATTTGCGGCCGGTTCACCGCTGGCGCTGTCGACAAGTTTAAGGGTTAGTTTGGTCATCTTTTTGTCCCGTATTGCTCCGGCGTCGCTTCGCGCCGGTGTATCTAGTTTCAGTATCATATGTGCATCCAGTTTACTCGTTACTTTGCTTTGTAAGCGCCAAGCGTTAAACGTCTCTGCATGGGCTCGAGTCTGCGCATAAAACATGGCAGCTTTATGACGAGATTTTGACAAATGTCAAAATAGAATAATATTTGTCTAATTAGCCAATTTTTAGAAGAATTTTGCCAATATGGCCGCTGCTCTCCAATCTTTGGTGCGCGGCGGCGGCATCGGATAACGCAAAGGTAGAATCGATGACCGGACCCAGCCGACCTGATTCGATCAACGGCCAGACTTTGGCCCGCAGCGCCTGCGCAATTTCCGCCTTGGCCTGAACCGATTGCGGGCGCAGGGTAGAGCCCGTGACGTTTAGGCGTTTCATCATGATATGGGCAAAGTTCACCTCGGCCACTGCTCCGCCCAGAAACGCGATCATCACCAGGCGGCCATCGGGGTTCAGCGCCTTGATGTTGCGGGCGATATACGCGCCGCCCACCATGTCCAGAACCAGATCGACGCCGCCAAGGCTGCGGACAACCTCGACAAAATCCTCGGTCCGGTAATTGATCGCCCTTTCGGCCCCCAACTCGGTGCAGGCCGCGCATTTCTTGGCGCTTCCTGCCGTGGTGAACACCCGCGCGCCAAACACATGCGCCAACTGGATTGCGGTGGTGCCAATGCCCGAGGAACCGCCGTGGATCAGCACCTTTTCACCAGCCTGCAAACCGCCGCGCATAAACACGTTGCTCCAGACCGTGAAAAAGGTTTCGGGCAGGGCGGCGGCCAGGGCAAGGTCCAGACCGGCGGGGATGGGCAGGGCATGATCCTGATGGGTGGTGACAAACTCGCCATAGCCGCCACCGGGCAGCAGGGCGCATACCTGATCACCCACCTGCCAGCGCGACACGCCCGCGCCAATGGCGACCACCTCGCCCGCGGCCTCCAGCCCGGGCAGGTCGCTGGCACCGGCGGGCGGGGCATAGGCACCGGCGCGTTGCAGCGCATCGGGTCGGTTGACACCGGCATAGGCGACCTTGATCAGTATTTCCTCGGGTCCGGGCTTTGGTTGCGGGCGTTCGCACAAGCGCAATACCTCGGGGCCGCCGGGCTGGCTGATCTCAATAGCGCGCATGTCTTGATTTCCGTTTCTTCAGGAAAGTAGCGGCATAGTCCCAATACAGCCCGCGCACCATCATGCCGTTATCGGTCGGTAGCTCGCGGGTTTCAAAGCGCGTCACCGGCGTTACCTTGTTGGCGTTGCCGGTCAGGAAGATTTCCTCGGCCTGCTCGAAATCGGTCACGGTCAGGGTGGTTTCCTGCACCTCGTGGCCATGCTCGCGCAGCAGCGAAATAACCCGTTGGCGGGTGATGCCGTTCAGAAAAGTGCCGTTGGGCACCGGTGTCAGAAATACCCCGTCGCGCAGCATAAACACGTTGGTAGAGGCGGTTTCGGCCACATTCCCGTCCAGATCGAGCGACAGTGCGTTGTTAAAGCCGCGCTTGCGGGCCTCGGCGGCGATGCGGCCATTGTTGGGGTACAGGCAGGCGGCCTTGGCCTCGGTCACGGCGGTGTCCTGATGGGGGCGGCGAAACGGGCTGACGGTCAGGCTGAATTCGCCCGGTTCCTTCATCGGCAACTCTTCGATGCAAATGGCGATTTCGGTCGAGTTGGGGTCCGGGTCGATCAGCGCTGCCGAGCCTTCTTGCGACCACATCATCGGGCGCAGGTAAAGCGGCGTTTCCGGGCGGAACAGCCGCAGCCCGTTGGTGATCACCTTTTCGATTTCCGCAGCCGTATAGGGGGGGTACATGCCCATGGCCTCGGCCGAGCGCACAATGCGCGCGCAGTGCAGATCAAGGTCGGGCGTGACCCCGTTAAAGCGCCGGCAGCCGTCAAAAACCAGCGTGCCTTGCCATGTGGCATGGTCTGCCGCGCCCAGAATTGGCAGGTTGCCCTTGATCCAGTCACCTTTGAACCAGGTCCAGACATTTTCACTTAGCGCCATCAAAGCCCCCTTGCTGTGGTGCACGGATCAGGTCGAACAGCCCTGATGTCGTGCGGGTAAACACCTTGCCAAACCCGCTTTTGCGAAAGCCTGCCTTGGCCTTTTCGATCTGCATGACATCCTCGATGCGCCGCTTGATGAATGCTTCTGTGTCCGCATGCCCATCGGATTCATCGCCCAGCCAATAAAGCACGCAGGCCGAGTAAACCGCGCCAAGCGTCATGCGTTTGGTATACCAGTTCACATCAAGGCTGGTATCGCCCAGTGCGTTCCAGATCGCATCGGCCGTATGCCAGACCGCGCGCGCGCCGTCGGCGGCGTGGGTGGGCAGGGCAAAAAAGGTCAGGCCGCGGCGCACGGCCTCTTTGTGCGGGGCGGCGATGTGCAGACGGGTGCTGATCGCATGGGCCACCCGCGCGGAATAGCGCATCTCTTCGAGATTGGTCAGGTTCAGGGCCTGTACCATCTGCGCATCACCGTCAAAATGAAAGGCCAGCGCCAGATCGACCGGCCCGCGCGGGAAGGCCTGTTTTGCCAAGCCCGGATCAACGCCGGTATCCTGAATGGCGGCGTTCAGAGTTGCGTCGCTCCAGCCGTCAAAAACCACATGCACCAGTGCCGCATCGACCAGCGCCTTGCGGGCCGCTTCGATATGGTCTGCTTCGGATTTTACAAGATCGGCCATCACGCCCCCTAGACTCAACCGGTTTGTGTTGGTATAGGGCGGGTTCCTGCACTTATGCAACACTGATTAGAAAGGTGGTGACTACACCATGCAGGTAATGGTTCGTGATAACAACGTTGATCAGGCGCTTCGCGCACTGAAGAAAAAACTTCAGCGTGAGGGCGTTTTTCGTGAAATGAAGCTCAAGCAGCATTTCGAGAAACCGTCCGTGAAGAAAGCCCGTGAAAAGGCCGAAGCCGTGCGCCGTGCGCGCAAACTGGCACGCAAGAAAGCTCAGCGTGAAGGGATGCTCTGAACGCATTTCTGAACTGTTAAGTCATAATCAAGCCCTCGTGAAAGCCACGGGGGCTTGATTTTTTTTGGCAGCGGGCAGGTGTGGTGTCGGGGGCGGCGCGTTTGCTGTCGTGCCCGTTGCAAGCTTGCGCCCGCGCCGCCTTGCCAAGCTTGCACGCGGGGCAGCGTTTTTTAAACGGCACCGGCTGGCCCCATTTTCGCGGGCGAAAATGGTCGGCGAACGGGGGGCTCGATGCCCCCCTGAGGCGACGGCCGGCATTAGCCCCGGGGCGCGGCGGCGCGGGTCAGGCGGTCGTTGATGGCAAGGCCAAGGCCGGTGCGCGGAATCGGGGCGACCGCGAAACCGGCAAAGCCGTGGCGCAGGCAGATGGCGTCCATCTTGCGCAGCGCGTCAAACAGGGTGGCGGCGGCCTCGACCAGATCGCCACTTAGCGACAGGTTCAGCCCCGGGGTCGGGTGCTCGGTCGGGCCAAAGCCCAGCCAGCCTTCGTTGGCGCGCGGCTTGTCCGCATTGATGCGCAGCCCGACCTTGGGCGCATAGTGCGAGCGCAACTGCCCGGGCGCGCTGATCCCTGCGCCCCTGGCCTTGCCCAGCGGGCCGGTAATGGCGGTGATTTCCTCGACCGGCACCCCGCCGGCGCGCAGTAGTACCGGTGTTTGCCCATCAAACCCGATGATCGTCGATTCCAGGCCAACGGCACAGCCGCCGCCATCGATCACCGCCGCGATCCTTCCTGACAGCCCGTCCAGCACATGCAGCGCCGTTGTCGCACTGACCCTTCCTGACGGATTGGCCGAGGGCGCCGCAACCGGCCCGCCAAAACCGGCCAGCAGCTTGTGGGCCAGCGGCTGTGCCGGAATGCGCACCGCCACGGTTTGCAGCCCTGCGGTTACCAGCGGCGACAGGCCGCTATCGGGGCGCAGCGGCAGCACCAGCGTCAGCGGGCCGGGCCACAGCGTGGCCAGCTTGCGCGCCGCTTCGGGCATTTCAGCAATGCGCGGGATCATCGCAGCATCGGCCAGATGCACGATCAACGGGTTGAAGGCGGGGCGGTTCTTGGCCTCGAATATTCTGGCAACGGCGGCATCGCTGGTGGCATCGGCGCCCAGCCCGTAGACCGTCTCGGTGGGAAAGGCGACCAGCCCTCCGCTTTGCAGCAGCGCTACCGCCCGCGCCGTTTCATCCGCTGTCAGAACCTTGGTTTGCATCGCTACCGCCGCGTTTTGCTTGCTCATTGCATCTGGGGTCAATAAGTTGGCGACCATAAGCCAGAAAATCGGCATCTGACAAGCACTTGTGGAGGAAAAAATGCCCTATCGCGCCCCGGTGGAAGAAATGGAGTTTCTTTTGGACAAGGTTCTGGGCGCGGGGCGTCTGGCCAAGACCGACCGCTTTGCCGAATCCGCCGGAGAGGTAAGCCACGCCATTCTGGCCGAAGCCGCGCGGCTGGCCGAAACGGTGCTGGCCCCGCTGAACGTGGCCGGAGATGCGACGCCCGCGAGGCTGGAAAATGGGGTGACAGTCTGTTCGCCCGGGTTTGCCGAGGGTTATCGTGCCATTGCCCAGGGGGGCTGGGTCGGCATGGCGGCCAGCGAGGCGGCGGGCGGCATGGGGCTGCCGATGACGCTGACCTCGTGCGTGAATGAAATGATGGATAGCGCCTGCCTGTCGCTGGCGCTGAACCCGCTGATGACCCAGGGCCAGATCGAGGCGCTGGAGGCCCATGCCAGCGACGCGATCAAGGCGACCTATCTGGACAAGCTGGTCTCGGGGCAATGGACCGGCACCATGAACCTGACCGAGGCGGGGGCCGGTTCGGATGTGGGGGCGCTCAAAAGCAGGGCTGCGGATAACGGGGATGGCAGTTTCAGCATCACCGGCCAGAAGATATTTATCAGTTGGGGCGACCATGATGTGGCCGAAAATATCGTGCATCTGGTGCTGGCACGCCTGCCGGATGCGCCGGCGGGGACGCGGGGGATCTCGCTGTTTGTGGTGCCCAAGTTCATTCCCGATGATGCGGGCAATCCGGGGCAGCGCAACGCGGTGACCACGGTTTCGCTGGAACATAAAATGGGGCTGCATGGCTCTCCGACGGCGGTGCTGGCCTTTGAGGGGGCAAGCGGCTGGATGGTCGGCGCACCCGGCGGCGGCATGGCGGCGATGTTTACCATGATGAATAACGCGCGTCTTGGCGTCGGGGTGCAGGGGCTGTCGCAGGCCGAGGCGGCATTGCAGGCGGCACTTGCCTATGCGGCGGAACGCAGGCAGGGGCGCAGTCCGGTTGAAAATGGCGCGGGCACCATTCTGGACCACGCCGATGTGCGGCGCAACCTGATGACCATGAAGGCGCAAACCGCCGTGGCGCGGGCAATTTGCCTTGATACGGCGCTGTCGATTGACCTGTCCCGGGCGCTTGACGGGGATCAGGCGATTGCGCAGGCCGCGCGCGCCGCGTTTCTGACCCCCATCGCCAAAGCCTTTGGCACGGATACCGGCTGCGAGGTTGCCAGCCTTGGCATGCAAGTGCATGGCGGCATGGGCTATATCGAGGAAACCGGCGTGGCGCAGTATTATCGTGATGTACGGGTCACGGCGATTTACGAGGGCACCAACGGGATTCAGGCGATGGATATGGTTGGCCGCAAGCTGAAAGACGGTGGCGCGGCAGCGCGTGCGCTGATTGCCGAAATTCGCGAAACCGCGGCGCTGGATGGCCCGCACCCGCGCCTGAATGCTGCTGCGGATCAACTGGCTGCCGCGACCGACTGGATGCTGGATGCCCCGATGAATGACCGCTTTGCCGGTGCCGCGCCTTATCTGCGCGCCTTTGCCCTGACCCTTGGCGGGCATTACCTGCTGAAGGCCGCGCATGCCGACCCGTCGCGCATGCCCCTTGCCGCGTTTCATATCCGCCAGGTGATGGCGCAGGTGGCGCCGCTTTGCGAAGCGGCAAGCCAGGGCGCGGCCCCGCTTTATGCGGACCCGCTGGCATTATAACCCCTCTTATCCCCCCCCCTCCCGTCCTCCCCCCGCAAGCGGGGGGAGGGGCGCGCGTGGCAACGAAAGCACCCATGAGCCAGATCACTTTTCCCTATGATACGCCCCCCGAACAGGGACACATGACCGAGGTTGCGCCGGGGATTCACTGGATCCGCCTGCCGCTACCGATGAAGCTGGACCATGTGAATATCTATGCGCTGGAAGATGGCGAGGGCTGGACGCTGGTGGACACGGGGTTCAACTCGGCCAGAGGGCGCGAAATCTGGGCGGACCTGCTGGCGGGGCCTTTGCAGGGCAAGCCGGTGCATCGGGTGATCGTTACTCACCACCATCCCGATCATGTGGGCATGGCGGGCTGGTTGCAATCGGCCCACGGGGCCGGGCTATGGACCACCCGCACCGCGTGGCTGTTTGCGCGCATGCTGACGCTGGATGTGCAAGCGGTCTGGCCGCAGGAAACCCTGCTGTTTTACCGCCGCGCCGGCATGGATCGCGCGTTCTATGACAAACGCCGTGCCGAGCGCCCGTTCAACTTTGCCGATGTGGTGGCACCGATGCCGCTTGGATTTCACCGTATCTCGGAAGGGGATGTGTTGCGTATTGGCGCGCGGGATTTCACCGTTCGGCTGGGTCATGGCCATGCGCCGGACCATATTACCCTGTGGTCAAAGGATGTGGTGATCGCGGGGGATCAGGTGATTCCGGGGATTTCCTCCAATCTGGGGGTTTACGCGACCGAGCCGGAGGCCGATCCGGTGGGCGAATGGCTGCAAAGCTGCGAAAAGCTGCGGCCCTTTGCGCGCCCCGACCATCTGGTATTGCCCGGCCACAAGCTGCCGTTTTACGGGCTGGAAACCCGACTGAACCAACTGATCGACAATCACCACACCGCGCTGAACCGCCTGATTGCCCATCTGGAAACGCCGCACACGGCGGCGCAGTGCTTTCAACCGCTGTTCCGGCGTAAGATCTCTGACGGTGAATACGGGCTGGCGCTGGTAGAGGCGGTCGGCCACCTGAACCACCTGCACCGGATCGGGCAGGTCACAAGGCGGCGGGGCGAAAACGACGCGTGGCTTTGGCAGCGCCGTTAGATTTTTCTTTCCCTTGCGCGCGATTTCTGGCAGACAGGGGGAAATCAAAAACAGGGGAGACAAAAATGTCCGAACATGTCCATGGCGAAATGCGCATCCACGATCAGGAAAAAACCTTTGCCGGTTTTGTTAAGGGCGGGATTATTCTGGCCGAAATCTGCATCGCGGTTCTGGTGTTTCTCGCCATTTTCAATAGCTAGACCATGATCAGGAACATATGGATAGTGGCGGTGTCGGCGGTTCTGCTGGCCGGATGCGTCAACAAGGATTTCGCACCGGTAGAGGCTGTGGCGGCCGCAAGGGTGGCGACGCAGGACGCGCCTTTCGTGGCGCTGGTATCCATGGTGAATGAACGCTCCGACGGGTCCGAGCATTCCGCGCTACTGATCAATGGCTCGCAGCAGGTGATCTATGATCCGGCCGGAACCTTTGAACACAGCAAGCTGCCGCGCCGCGATGATGTGATCTATGGGGTGACCCCGGATTACGCCGACTATTATAACTCCTACCACGCCCGGTTCGGGTTTTATGTCGAGGTGCAAAAACTGGAAATCTCGCTGGAGATGGCCGATGCGCTGATCGCACGGGCACAGGCCGAAGGCGCGGTTCCCAAGTTGACCTGCGCGATTGCCACGTCAAATATCCTGAACGATTTCGAACCGTTCGCGCAGATCAACACCACGATCTTTCCCGGCAGGGTGCGTAAACTGTTCAGCCGGATCGATGGCGTGGAAACCACGATCATCCGCGAAGACGATATCGGCCAGAACTACCGCTAACCCCCCGACCACGCGCCGCGTCCGTTGTTGCACCCGGTTGCCTGCCCGCACCCGCGGCGCGCCCGAACGCATGCGCTTGTGGCACGGATCCTGTGGCAACCCTTCCCGTCAGGACCGCCGAGCGAAGCGAGGCCACCGCCGCCGGCAGCCCGGGTTTTCAGCTTGCTGAAAACCGCGCCTTTGGCGAGGGGGGGCTTTAGCCTCCCCGAGGCAGAGGCGGGGCCAGATGGTGGAAGGGGCTTCGGATGCGCTGCGGAATGTGATCAAAAAATAGGCAGCAATTCTTGAATTTGCTTAAATCGCCACCATTTCTTGTGCGAAAGGAGGTGGTACGAATGAAAAGAACACATGTAAACGTCACCTTTTCCGGTTTCGACGGAGAAATCTTGAAGCGGTTCAGCAAGCACAGCCTGATCATCGGCGTGTTGCTGTTTGCCTTGGGGCTGGTGGGGTTGTTCCTGCCGCAGGTTATGTCGCTGGTTGCGAGCACCTTTCTGGGCTGGCTGTTACTGGCTGGCGGGATGCTTAGCCTGTACTATGCTTTTCTGGCACGGTGGCGGTCGGTCTGGGCGTGGCTCAAGGCGATACTGCTAACCCTGACCGGTGCGGTCATCCTGTTGAATCCGCTGGCGGGGATCCTGACGGTGGCGCTGCTTTTGGCGGTCTATCTGTTCATGGATGCCTTTGGCGGCTTTGCGCTGGCGCAGAGCATTTACCCCCATGCGGGCTGGAGCTGGATGGCGCTGAACGGGGTCATATCGTTGCTGCTCGGCGGTATTCTGGTCTTTGCCTGGCCTGCGGATACGGTGGTGCTGGTGGGCCTGTATCTGGGCATCAGCCTGTTGTTTGACGGGATCGCGCTGGTTATGCTGGGTCTGGCGGCGCGCAAGCTCGATAAATAACCAAAGAGCTGCGGCATTAGCAACTGTCTTTTCAAGTGGTGTTAGAGACCCAAGTCTGGCGCGATTTGCAAAGTGCATTCACGATGGTGACGAGCTTTCTGGCAACGGCTGTGACAACAACCTTATGGGGTTTTCCGGCAGCGCGCAGGCGGTCTGCAAATGGTTTCAGTGTTGGGTTATGATCACTCGCTACTAAAGCAGCCCAGGGCGTAGACCCATAAAACACAAGCCACCAGTTTGGCAGATTTTCGTTCTGACCAGGCGCAAGGGCGCAGGAATAGTGGTTGTTCGCCGGGAAAACCTTCCCCCGGAAGGTTTTTTCCGGCTCACTTCTCGCCCTTGCAACGCAGTCAGGGCGAAAATCCGCCAAACCCGAAGGGCGCGATCCTCGCTTCATCTCAATGGCCCGGAGCGCTTACAAGGGAGCCACCCTGTGCGGCGCGGGGTTTATAGGTCTACGCCCTAAAGCTCTACCTGCATCCGCTCCCGCAGGGTCTCGAATTCAATATCGAGTAAATCCCGCTCGGTTTCCAGAATCTTCCCGTCACGTTTTTCGACAAAGGCTTCCAGATCATCCAACAAGGCT
>JALXER010000172.1 GCA_027069385.1 Paracoccaceae bacterium | reverse complement strand
GCATCAGCTTGCCCCGCCACACTCCGTTCAGGTCAACCATCGCGGCGCGAATCATCTCTGGTTGGTTCATATTCCGGCCCCTACCCTGTTGGCGCTTTTCATCACTCTGAACATATGGCAGATTGTGGCCATGAACCGCAAGCTGATCATCCACGCCCACCCCGAGTTGCGCCAGTCAATCGCAGCGCAGGAGCACAACTTTTTCAACCTGTTCCGGCAGGCCTTCGAAAGCCGTGGCATCAGCGTGACCACCGGTGCGCAGCACAAGGCGACCGGATACCTGACCCGTTTCAGCCCGCATTACCACCTGTTCCAGATCAACGGCGCGATCGGCAAACGGGCGCTGAACGTGCGTCAGGCGCATTTCTATCCTTACTGGTCGCTCGAATACCCGCGCACCCGCCATTCGGCCCGCATCGCGGCCAAGTTCTTTGACCCCGATCTGGTGGGCGGCGTGCTGGCTCAGGTGTTTTTCACCCAGATGCAAACGCGCCATTTCGAAGGGGATATCGACGGGTTTACCCCGCGGGATTACGTGTTCGTCCCCTTGCAAGGCCGCCTGCTGGAGCAACGAAGCTGGCAATATGCCGACCTGCGCAGCATGATCGACGCCATCCTGACCCACGACCCGATCCGCGATATTCTGATCAAGCCCCACCCCAAAGAGCACTACTCCCAGCCCGAGCAGGCCCTGATTGCCGAACTGGCCCAGCACCCGCGCATCGCAGTGACCGAGGCCGCCATCGACCCGCTGCTGGCCCATTGCGCCTATGTGGTAACCCAGAACTCGGCCGTGGCGTTTCGCGGCTTTTTGCACCGCAAGCAAGCGATCCTGTTTGCCCGCGCCGATTTTCACCACATTTGCGCCACCGTGCGCCAGCCCGACGACGCCCCGGCCGCCTTTGCCCAGATGCAGGCAACCCCGCCCCTGTTCGACAAATATCTGTTCTGGTACCTGCAACTGCATTGCATCAACGGCGGGCGCGATACCGCCACCGCGCAGATCATCGAAATGGTAAACGAATGCGGCTGGCTGATCTGACCCTAGCCAAGGATAAGCAGCAGCATCCCCAGCACAATCAGCGCGATGCCGGTCAGGTCGCGGGCGGTTATGCGCTCTTTGAACACAAAGGCCGAGGCCAGAATGGTGAACACCAGTTCCACCTGCGCCAGCGCCCGCACATAGGCGGCGTTTTGCAGGGTCATTGCCGTGAACCAGCCCAGCGAGGCCACGCCGCCAACCAGCCCGACCAACACGCCAAGCCGCCAGTTGCGCGCGACAACGCCGATCTGCCCGGGCTGCCGCCATGCCAGCACCCCCAGCAACAGCAGGGTTTGAAACAGCGTGGTGAATACCAGCAATTCGGCGCCGCGGATCAGGAAATCCCCCGAAGGCAACGCCAGCGTGGCACTGCGATAGGCCACCGCCGACACCCCGAATCCGGCCCCCGAGCCAAGGCCGATCAGGGCCGCCCTGCTGAACAGCCCGCCGCCGCTGCGCACGCCCGAAATAATGATCACCCCGACCAGTGACACCAGGATGGCCACGCCAGCGCTCGGGCTGATCCGGTCTCCGAGCACCACAAACCCGACCAGCGCGGTCTGCACCGCTGCGGTTTTCGAAAACGTGGTGCCAATGGCGAAATTGCGCAGGCCGAACAGATAGACCAGCAGAAAGGTCGCCAGCACCTGCATCATGGCCCCGATCGTGGCAAAGCCGAAAAACCGCAGGTTCGGGA